>VMTH01000111.1 GCA_013791745.1 Candidatus Omnitrophota bacterium | reverse complement strand
TCAAACTGTTTACGGCTGACGATGTGCCAGGCCACACGCCCCAGTTCCTCTCATCATAACCCTTTACGGCAAAGAAATAAGTCGCTCCTTCGGCCAGGCCGGTGAGTATGTGAGTTTCTCCGCTGCCGAAATTCGCGGGCGTCCAGTTCTGTGAATAAACGCTTGTCCAGCTCGCGTCATAGTCGTTAGTCGAAATATATTTTGTGGCGTATTTCACCTCGTAGGCATAAAGATCTTCCCGGCCCGTCCCGTCGGAGCCGGGAGCCGTCCATTTGAGGGTGATATCGCCGCTGAGATTCGTTCCCTGAGAAAGCGCCGTGAGATTGCTGATTGCGCCGGGCGGCACTTCATCCCATTCGCCCGCCCAGAAGCCGGCAGCGTCAAAATAAACAAACGTTGATGAACTCGTTGTGATCTTCTTTGACTGGACCATCAGCTTCGCCTTTCTGGTGTCGGCAGGCGATGTAAAAGTGGATGTCATCAAATGCCAGCCGCCTGTTGAAGAAAGCGAAAATTCCGTGCCGGTGCTCTTTGATATGAGAGAGTTTGAACTGTTGTACCACTCGACTATAAATCTTGCGGAGGGCTCCGTGAATTCCACGGATGAAGTCATCCATTGTATGCTTGCGGTGTGGGATGAATTGCTCACAAGGCCGGCTATGAAATTATCCGTCACTATCTCGCGGCCTCCCCACGAGGTTGTCAGCGTTCCCCACTTAAAGGATTTATTCCTGTCATACTGCTTGGTGGCAGAGCCATACTCGGCATTTGTCGTTGTGTAAGACCATTTAGCGGTGCTGCTGGAGTTCTCAAAACTCCAGTCGTGAATATCATAAAACAAAAGTCCGTTAGGCGCGGGCGGCGGTGTTCTCTCTGCCCCTGCAAACGCTTTATTGGATTCTTCCGCCCAGTTCGGTTTCTCATCCGACGTCTTAATGTAAAAATAATATGTGACGCCTTCGGTTAGGCCCGTAACCGTATAGGAACAATCCGTGACGGCGGCCACTTCCGTTGAAATAAATATTTCGTTCGGCATGGCACCCCATGCCTCGTCAGTCGCAGAATATTTTATGTGCAGCTGCCCCGATATAAAACCCGTCGTGCCGTCATCGCCCGGCGACGTCCAGTTGAGTTTGACAGACCCGCCGACCGGGCCCGTTAAAGCCGAAAGGTTATTTACTTTTGCGGGAGCGGACGAAGTGGGAAAATTAAAACTCAAACTGTTCACGACGGAGGAGGTGCCCGGCCATGCGCTCCAGTAATTTCCTTCCGTCGCTTTAACAGCAAAATAATAAGTGCTTCCCTCGTCCAGGCCGGTGAGCAGACGGCTCTCCTTCGTTCCGAAAGTCACGGGCGTCCAGCTCTGCGGATAAACGCTCGTCCAGACGGCGCCGAAATCAGAAGAAGATATATATTTCGTGGCGTATTTTACTTCGTAGGATGTGACATTGGCTGTTCCAGTTCCGTCGGCGCCGGGGGCAGTCCATTCAAGAGTTAACTGACTCCCCAGCCCCGTCCCCAGACTTAAAGCGGTCAGATTTGATACGGGGCAAGGCGCGTATTCGTCGCCGCCTTCCGTCCAGAAACCAGCCGAATCCAGATAAACAATTGCGTCGCCGCCGACAAAAAGAGCCTGAAATCTCAGCTTCGCTTTTTTAGAATCCACCGGAGCCGTAAATGTGGAGGTCGCCTGATACCAGTCATCTTGCGTAGAGAGAGAAAATTCCGTGCTTGTGCTTTTTGATATAAGATTATACGACGTATCATACCACTCAACAACAATTCTTAAACGGGCATTGGCAAAAGTACCGGATGTTGAGCGCCACCGCACACTTGCTGTGTTAGACGATTTAGCCAGCACACCGTTTATGAAATTATTTGTCACAATTTCTCTTCCCGACCAATTAGTTGTCAGCGTTGACCATTTGAACAATTGCTCTCTGTCATAAGGAGTAGTGGTTGATTCGTAGTCCGCGGCAGTTCCGCCGTTGTAAGTCCATTTCGCTTTTGATGTCACCTGTTCAAAACTCCAGTCGTGGTCTCCGTCGGTGAGAATTCCGTTTGATAAACCGTCAACGGCAACTTGAGCCCAGGCCGTCGTTTTATTTGAAAGCGGCGACCAGTTCGGCCTTTCGTCGGCGGTTTTTATATAGAAATAATAAGTGGCGCCGGTTTCAAGACCGGTAAAAACATGAGAGCTTTCCGTTAAGGCGGCGACTGCCGTGCTGATGTTGAAACTGTAATCCATATCGTCCCATACCTGCGCCTCTTTTGTGGAATACCTTATAAGGAAACGGCTTCCTGAAACAAGCGCCCCAGTTGTGCCGTCGTCGCCCGGAGCTGTCCAGCTGAGAAGTATTTTACCTTCTATATCGCCCTGCGTTGCCAAAAGATCGTTCACCGGAGCCGGAGCGGATGAGCTTGTGTAGCTGTAATTCTGAGAATTGATAATAGCCGAGGTGCCGGGCCAGATCGCCCAGTTGACGCCGTCACGGGCTTTGATGGCAAAATAATAAGTCGCGCCTTCTATGGGCATTGAAAGAATTCTGCTTTCCGCCGTGCCAAAAGTTACGGGCGTCCAGCTCTGGGCGTAAAGATTTGTCCAGCTCGCGTCATAATCGTCAGCGCCTATCTGTCTTGTAGCGTATTTCAGCTGATAGGCGGCGGCATCGCCGCCTCCGGTGCCGTCGTCGCCGGGCGCCGTCCACTCAAGTTTTATTTCACCGCCGTGACCGTTACCGCCGGTCAAAGCAGTGAGATTTGAAACTGCGGCGGGCGGTATAAATTCCATTGTGTCGCCTATACACGGATAAGAAGTTACTGTAAAATGCGTCGCCAAGTTTCCTGCGATATCATCGTATTGTATCCTGTGTATAAAATCTTCCGTGATTATAACACCCGGCTGACTGTCATTGCTCGCCCACACACAACTTGACGCCCCCGTTCCGTAAAGATCCCATTGACCCGCGTCAATGGCGGCATTTACATCCGCAATCGGTTCTGCCACGGGTGTATTCGTGCCGTCTGTATAGGCCACAAAATCAATAATCTTATCCTTATTCTGCCCCAGCCCCGCGGTATTTGCTGTTGATATTACTATTACATCATCTGTTGCGACTAAATCAAATAAAGTGCCTAAATCGCTATTATTCTCAAATGTATAAATTCTGTTTCCCAAACTCTGATCGGTTCCCGCACCGTCAACTATTACCCAGAATCCACCCGGAGGTATCACACCGCTTGACCAGTGCATATCGTCGCTGGCGCCGCCAGTACCCACATAATAATGGGAAATGCCGACTGTCCATGTGCTTCTGTTTTGTATCTCTACATATCTTTTATTTCCTACTAAAGAATCCCCCGATTCAGAAATCTTCCAACTTATCTCGTCAATAACGAGGTCTCCCCGCGGATATGTGAACATCGCCCAGGTCGTCGTCTTGTTGGAAAGAGGCGACCAGTTAGGCCTTTCATCAGCGGTCTTGATGTAGAAATAATAAGTCGCTCTCTCAATGAGCCCCGTCACCGTAAAAGCGTTTGACGAGCCCGCCGCCGTCACCGTCGATATATACCAGCTGTAATCCATCGCGTCCCAATCTTTTGCGGGATAAGACGAATATTTTACAAGAAACTTGCTCCCTGAAATTAAATCCCCCTGAGTGCCGTCATCCCCCGGAGCCGTCCAGGAAAGTATAACAGAGCCCCCTCCTGTGCCCGTTCCCGATGAGAGGTCACCAACAGGCGCGGGCGCGGATGAGGTCGTAAAATTAAAACTATCCGGATTTATATACGGACTCGGGACAGAGCTTGATCCGGGCCACACAGACCAACTGTGGCCGTCATAAGTCTTAACCGCGAAATAATAAGTCGTCCTCTCCTTAAAACCGGTGAGTATATGCAATTCTTCAGAGCCGCCCGCGTTCGGAGTCCAACTCTGCGCGTAAAGATTTGTCCATGACGAGGCGTAATCATCAGCGCTTATGTATTTTGTAGAGTATTTCAATTCATACGCCGAGGCCGTGCCATTCGTGCCGTCGGAGCCGGGCGCCGTCCATTTAAGAGTTATCTCGCCGCTCAGGCCGGATCCCTCGGAAAGCGCCGTCAAATTACTTACCGCCGAGGGCGGCTCGTTCAAATAAGCCGTCGTTGAATTCAAAACATTCACCGAAGGATTATCCCCCGATGATGTCCACACGCTCCAATCCATTTCCTCGTCGCGGGCCTTTAGGGCAAACCAGTACATTGCGCCGGGATTCAAACCGCTTATCACCCTGTTGCCCGATGTTCCTTCTTCGGTTCCTGCATCGGCGGGAATCCAGTCCTGTGTATATGTACTGACCCAGCTGGCGTAATAATCGTTCGTCCCTATATATTTCGTCGCGTATTTCACTTCATACGCGGAGGCGTTTCCTCCGCTAGTTCCATCGCCGCCGGGAGCTGTCCATTGAAGTTTTATTGTTCCCTGAATTGTGTCCCCTGTCAAAGCGGTCAGATTGCTTATGGCCGCGGGCGGTGTCGGAGGCACAATAAGTGTTCTCGTAGAATTTGATGTGTTCACCCAGCTCACCGTTCCGGAAGAAGTCCACGACGACCAATTATTTAAATCATCTTTCGTTTTAATTGCAAACCAGTAAGTCGTTCCCTGGTCAAGACTGCTTATAACTCTATTGCCTGTAGTTCCTTCTTCGGCCCCGAACGCGGCGGGTATCCAGCTCTGTGTATAAGTGGAAACCCAGGGGGCGTAAAAATCATCCGTTGATATGTATTTCGTGGCGTATTTAACAAGATAAGCGGAAGCATTTGCCGTGCCTGTGCCGTCGTCGCCGGGCGCTGTCCATTTAAGCAGCACCGTCCCCGCTTTGCTCCCCGCAATCGCCGTAAGATTTGATATCGCGCAGGGAGGGATAGTTTCCCTCGCTGTAACAACAACATCGTCAATATAAAAGAAGTTAGCACCCGCAGAACGTCTAAATCTAACATAGATGTCATTATATGAGGACAAATCGACGCTGTTCTGTGCCCAACTGGTTAACCCTCCGGTTGTAAATACCACTGTCCAATCCCCGCTAACAACCTGAGAAGTTCCTACGCTAATCTCAAATATTGAAGCGGTATTAGAGACCAATAAATATAAAGTTAGATTATCCGGATTTGTAAGTAGCGGGGTAAAGAAATATCTTGTGCCCCCGGCAAAACCAGTTACACGATACGGCGCACTATTTGGAGAAGTTGTATTTGTAGTTATAGCCACATTATTTCTTGCCCAACCAGCCGGCGGGAAATATCCGGCAGTATCAAAATTCTCATTTATTAAATCAGCCGCAAAAGCGGGGGCGGAGCAAAGCAGCAGAGAAAGAATGGGGAACAGTACTAAAATTGAGACCAATGGCCGGAACAGCCGGCCTATGACGCCGCGTTTATGTCTTAACTTTTCCATGAGCATGGCCTTTATTGTATAAACAATAACTGTTTCGCGTCAAATGCGCCGGCTGACGTCGGCAGATAAGGAAATTTAGTCTTTTTTCGGCAATTTGGAAAGGACAAGGAAGAGAATGATTCCCGCTGAAGCGCATACGGCGTTAACAACGACATCCGCGAAATCTCCGACCCGTTCAGGGTGGTAATACTGAAAGAGTTCATCCAGAAAAGCGACCGCGAGAGCTATTTCAGCGCCGGTTCTGGAAAAAAGGCTGACGGACAGAAAACCCAGCATGCCGAACAGCGGTATATGCAGCCAGCGCTCGGGATGTCTTCGCAGCAGATACATCAAAGCTCCGGCGAGCAGAATCATCCACATAAGATGGAACAGGCCCGTCCAGCCCGCTTTGCGCGCAAGGCCAACCGCCGCCGCCACGAGCACCACCGCCACCACAGCCGCCATCAGCCAGCCGATTCCCGTTCTGCCGATTGCGCCTGTCAGCAAACGCTGCCAGATCCGGCCGAAATAGGAAGTCACGGGTATGGCGGCAAGAGTTACTGCCCACAAAATAGCCGTTACACGGCGGGCGTGAAAGCTTGGGCCTTCGCTCATTAGTTTATTTCTGGGCTGGTATATTGATTATGGGCGTGGAGCTCATGTCCTCGGGAATGAATATTATTGTGTTGTTCGGAGAATCCACGAGCTGCTTCATCATATCAATCCTGTACCACTTGATGTATTTGTCCGTGAGGCCGGAAGATATAATCTGATTCGCTCGTCTGATGCCTTCCGCTTCCACGATTTTTCTTTCCTTCTCTTTCCTCTCTTTCATCACAACAAATTCCATCTGCTGCGCGGCCTGCTCGGCGGAGAGTTTGATGTCAATGGCTTCCATGAGGCGCTTGGGAAGTATGAGATTCCTCAGCAGTATTTTTTCGGAAATGATGCCCCTGTCTTTAAGCAGTTCTGCCATTATTCTTTCTATGTCGCTGACGAGCTGGGCTCTTTTTTCCGTGTAAATAGAGGCGGCGGTGTATTTTACCACGGCATCCCTGATGGCGGTTCTGAGCACCGGGCGCACTATTTTTGATTCGTAATTGGTTCCTATCGTTTCATACACCTGGGCGGCCTTGGCCTCGTCAAGACGGTACCAGGCCGTCAGATCCAGCCTGATCTTCATGCCTTCGGATGTGAGGGCATCAATCGCGTCGTCTCCGCTCTTGTAACCTTCTGCCGAGGCGATGCTCATGGTGTATTCTTCCGTCCTGACGCTCATCTTCACCACATTGACAAGAGGATTGATGAGGTGAAGACCGCTTTTGAGGGTTTTCGGATTGACTTTGCCGAAAAGCACCCTGACACCTACCGTGCCGGGCTGCACGACGACAAGACTCTTCATCAAAATGACAAAAACTATGAATAACATCACAAAAAAACCTATGCCTTTTCCGAATTTCGCCTGCATTTCATACTGATCCATTGTAACCTCCCGGTCCCTGTTCAAAAATCTTCTTTTTCGCATTTTAGCTAATACGCGCCGGACACGCAATTCTCATTAACAAAACCTTGATTTTATGCTAAGCTATTTTGCAGGCATGTGATGGAATAAAAGGAGCGGGGTTATGAACAAAACGGTCAAATATCTGGCTGTGACAATTTCTTTTATCGCGGCATGCTCATCGCCTCAAAAAAACCTCTGGGAAGAAATTATTCTGCGGGACGGCTATGAGCATCTTTATTTTTCAAGTTCCGAACTGGAAAACAGGGGCGCTTATGTCCGCGGGCTCTACGGCGCGCACAATCTTTTTGACGGCAATTCCGCGACCTGCTGGTCGGAAGGCGCCAAAGACGACGGTCTTGGCGAAAGCGTCAGCATTGCTATCGATGAAGGAACAAAAATCATCGTCATACAGAACGGCTACGCTAAAAGCGACAAAATATTCAAAGATAACAACAGGATCAAACAGGCTGAGCTCAGTATTCTCGCGGGTATACACATTACCGGCGAAGTAACGGAAACAGGCGTGCTCTTTAACGCTCTGCCATACAAAAAAACGAAAACGATCACCCTTGAGGATTCATCAAGGCCGCAGAAAATAAATTTCCCTTTCAAATGGAAAGCGCTCGCGCGTTTCAAAAACTCGGCGTCGAGGCAATTTAAAAAGATCAACCGCGAAAAACTCGCTGGCGTGAAACAGGAACCGAGGGCGGTGTTCATCCTCCGGATCAAAATACTCAGCGTTTACCACGGCGACAAATATGACGACACCTGCCTGAGCGCCATCTCTTTTGAGAAAAAAATCGGCATAATCAAATCGCCCGGGGAAAAACAGACGAAAATCTATGTGGACGAATCCCAGAACGCCATACTGATGACCGATAAAAACGGCAGGACAGAGACGCTGGTGCGCGATCCGAAATCAATTTTCCAGATCGTGGATGTCAGCGCTGACAGCAAATGGCTCATCGCCATACACATGCCCGCCGATATTTCTCACACCCGCGTTGAAACCGACTACCGCCTTTATAACACAGAAATGAAAAAGCTGGTGCCGTCTCGCCTCATTGCCGACGGGGCCGGCGAACTATACGGTTTTGACGGAAAAGGGGAAGATATATTTCTGATGTACGCTGATAACAGAGAAATGACGGATAAAAGAATAGCCCTTTCCGGCATATACGACAAGATCAAATAAACACCGTGCGGCGTCTGCGTCCGCCGTCACGCCTCGGCGCACTTTCCGCTTAGGCGTGGCGTTGACACGCGGCGCGGACAAATGTTAACTTCCTCTCTATGAGCGCCATAAATATCATTTTCTTCGACCTTGACGGCACACTCGCGGATTCGCGTCAGGATATCACCGACGCCGTCAACCGCACACGCGAAGCTCTCGGTATTGAGGGAAATAAAACGCTCTCGGAGGTGCACTCCTATGTCGGCGGCGGGCTTGAGGAAACAATAAGACGGGCGCTGGATAAAAACGGCACAAAAACGAGCCGGGAAAATGAAAATCTCATAAAAAAAGCCCTCGTCTTGTTCCGCGATTTCTACCGCGAAAACCCCGTAACCGAGACAAAGCTTTATCCGCTCGTCGAAGAAACTCTTGAAAACCTGCCGGGGATAACAAAGGCCGTTCTCACCAACAAGGACCGCGACATAGCGATCAGTGTTTTACAGGGGCTGGGTATAAGCGACTATTTTACGGACATAATCGGAGGCAACGACGAAAAATACAGAAAGCCGAGCCCCGAAGGCATCAAAAAAATCATGAATAAATACGGCTTTTCCGCGGATTCCGCCCTCATCGTCGGCGATATGGACATAGATATAATAACGGGCAGAGCCGCGGGCATAAAAACCTGCGGCGTCACCTACGGCATCGGCCTGAAAGAGGATATAATAAAAGCTGCCCCCGATTATCTCATAGATTCCATGGCTGAACTCAAAAATATAATCGCTCTGTAACGCGGCGATAGCCATTCACTCATTCAACGCTTGCCGCTTCAATGCGTCCGGCGCCGTTGTCGCAGGGCATTGCGCTGATTTTGAGATTTATTTTGAATTTGTTAAACTTCAAAAAATATCGAGAAAATGCGGAGGAGCACTATGACGATACAACGAGAACGCTGGTCTTCAAAGCTAATTTTTATATTCGCGGCTGTCGGGTCCGCCGTGGGGCTCGGCAATGTGTGGCGCTTCCCCTATCTGGCGGGCAAATACGGCGGCGGCGCGTTTCTGATCCCCTACATAATAATGCTTTTCGTGCTGGGACTGCCTCTTCTCATTATGGAATTCGCAATAGGCCAGAAGATGCAGCTGGGCGCTGTCGGCGCTTTTCAAAAGATCAAGCAGAAGCTCGCCGGCATAGGCATGGCCGCGGTGCTCTGCGGTTTTGTCGTCGTGACATACTACGCGGTGATCATGGCCTGGTCACTCCTTTATATGTTCTTCTCCTTTAAACTCTCCTGGGGCGCGGATACCGAAAGTTTTTTCTTCAATCAGGTTCTTCATTTGAGCGGCGGAGCCGGAGACCCCGGGCAAA
This sequence comes from Candidatus Omnitrophota bacterium, assembly GCA_013791745.1. NCBI lineage: Bacteria > Pseudomonadati > Candidatus Omnitrophota > Candidatus Omnitrophota bacterium. The sequence goes on along the minus strand of VMTH01000111.1, from coordinate 12,738 downwards.
TTGTTCTCCCCATACTTTTCGCTCTGGTGGCCGTGTGGATAATGATTTATTTTTCCATCTGGAAAGGCGTAAAAAGCGTCGGAAAGGTCGTCATGATCACCATGCCCCTGCCGGTCATACTTTTAGTCGTCCTTCTCATCAGGGGAGTCACACTTCCCGGAGCCGCGGATGGGATAATTTTTTACTTAAAACCGGATTTCAACGCACTGCTGGATCTTGCGGTCTGGCGCGCCGCGGCGTCGCAGATATTTTTCACGCTGAGCCTGGCTTTCGGAATAATGATTGCCTATGCCAGTTTCCAGCACGAATCAAGCGATATCAGCAAGACCGCCATCATCACTTCCCTTATAAACTCTACGATTTCCATCGTCGCGGGGTTTGCCGTTTTCTCAACGCTCGGCTACATGGCGGTCCAAAGCGGCGTATCAATAGCGGACCTGGCCGGCGCCAGCGGGCCTTCGCTGGCTTTTATCGTTTTTCCGAAAGCGCTCTCGCTCATGCCCATGGCTGGGCTGTTTGCCGTTTTGTTTTTTGTAATGCTGATAAGCCTTGCCATTGACAGCGCTTTTTCTCTGGTTGAGGCCGCCTCAACGGTTCTCTGCGATAATTATCCGCACCTGAGAAAAGAAGATATTTCTTTCTATGTCTGCGTCGCCAATTTCATCTGCGGAATAATATTCACGAGTTTCGCTGGCCTTTACTACCTTGATATAACCGATCATTTTATAACCAACTACGGCCTGGTCGCCGCGGGACTGCTCGAGATATGGGCGGTGGTCCATTTTTACGGGGCGGAAAAACTGCGCGCCTACATCAATGAGGTGTCGGATATAAAGATCGGCAGATTATGGAGCATAACCATTACCTATATAATCCCCGTCCTGCTGCTCGTCCTCCTGATAACAGGGCTTGTGCAGGACATCAGTGAACCCTATGGGGGCTATCCCCAGTGGGCTCTTTTCTGTTTCGGATGGCTCGTTCTGATAATGGTCTTCACAGCGAGCTTTCTGTTCTCTCACTTCGCGGCTAAATCAAGGGAAAAAGAAGAAAAGACCCTCTGACAGGAATCAGAGGGTCTTCAATGCCGCTTATGACTATGCGGCTTCACTTGTTTTATTACTGTTTCTTTTCTCTTTTCAGTTTCCTCTTTTCTTTAAGAGACAATTTTTTTTCTTTTTTCACTTCATGCTTCGCTTTGTCTTTACTTCCCATTTTTTCCTCCCAAACACGGGGTTAAAACCCCGCCTACTCCTTCCCGCAAAAAATCCTGTTGTAGCCCCAATTATACAAAAATTCAGGCACAATTTTCAAAAACTGCGCGACAAAATACCAGCGCTTCGGCACATAAGCGACTTTTTTCTTTTTTCTGATCGCTCTGCATATTTGTCCAACGGCAATTTCCGGCGGCACCGTCCAGAAAGCCCATTCATGGCCTTCTATCAGCGGAGTGGCGACAAAACCCGGCCTTATATCGGTGACGGTTATTTTCGTTCCACTGAGTTTTTGTCTCATCCCTTCCATATAATTTGACACAAACGCTTTGGACGCGTTGTAGGCGGGAGCGGGGGCCGCGCCCCGAATGCCCGCTATTGATGATATTCCGACGATATGCCCGAAGCCCTTTTCCAGAAAATAATTCACCGCGACATTCATCATCGCCGTAAAACCGCTCACATTGACGGCTATGGTTTCAAGCTCCGGCTCCGCGCGGAAATCTTTGTTCGTCACGCTGATACCTGAATTTATCACGATGAGGTCGGCGCCGCCCATCTCATCTATTAATTCCCTCAGCAGTTTTTGCGCGGGAATGACATCGCTTATGTCAATTTTTTTTATGTAAGTTTTGGAGATTATTTCTTTTTGAAGCTCTTCCAGCAGCGCCGTCCGGCGCGCAGCGAGACCGACCTCATAACCGTGCGCGGCCAGCTCTTTCGCGAGAGCCCGCCCTATCCCCGAACTGGCTCCTATGACAATGGCTTTTTTCAAAATCTTAATCCGTCCCCCGCGCTTCACCGGAACCTTTTCCGGCCTCATATTTTTCAAGCAAAATATTAATCCGTTCCGCCAAACCAAACAAAGCATCCCCGTCGCGGAGAACAAGTCTGCTGTTTTTCCCGCCGATTATCTCGTCAAGAACCCGCTCCAGACGCTTTATCGGCCCCGCAATCTTTCTTGACAGCACAAGAGACAGCCAGCCGGAAAGCCCAATAAGAAGAATTGATTCCGCCAGCCACAAAATAAAAATCAGATTGATTCCGCGCGCCAGATGAATTTCCGCGAAAGGCCCAAGCTGAAGTGATTTAATAAAAATAAAGTTGGTAACCCCTAACAGTAAAACAAAAATTAGAATCGTACCGGCGAGCAGCGCCAGATATCTTTTGGCGCCCGACACATTAAACAGGACATTCAGAATGGATCTTTTGTATTTCATAATCAAATTTCCTCCGTTTATATTTTTTCCAAAACAGTGCCGTCGGTAATAAAACGGGCGTCTTCTCCCCTGCGAATTTCTCTCACCGGAGCAACCATATCAAGGAACCGGCCGCTGATATTATCGTGCAGATAACTCACATCGGCGTTAATCTCTTCCGCCATATAAGAGCAGAGACGTTCCTGATCTTTTTCAGTCAGGGCGGAACTTAAAAGAAACCTCATACCGCCGTAAACCAGCCTTGCGCAAAACGATGAATCTAAAACAGATTTTTGAGGTTTCACCGGCCTGAGCACAAAAAATTTCATTCCGGTTTTGTCCTGGTAAAGTTCAATGCCGTCGACGCATGAAAGCGAAAGCAGCGGCCTGCCCGTCATCCCCAAAAGAAATCTTAAATTGTTTATCCTATCCGACTGGACGATCAACAGATTGTTTAGCTCATACGGCAGATAAATTTTCCAAACCCGGAAATTTTCCAGTATTTCCCTGAGACCCCCGGTTCTCTCCGGAGAAAAATCGCTGATGACCAGCCAGTCAAGTCTCGGCTGCCATCCGAAAAATAAAAGGAAACGATACACAAACTGATCGCCCAGCATCTGAGCGCGAACACTTTTAACAAGTTGCCCGGCATGCCCCGCGTCACCCGTGTCCACAAGCATTGTTCCGCCGCAGGGAAGAGAAAAAACCGCGGCATATCCCCCTACAGGCAGAAAACTGACTGTCATTTCAGGAGCGCTTACGGGTGTTTCCGAAGCGGAACATCCCAGAAACATAATCAAAGATAAAGCTGCCGCTATTTTATACATTTGTTTACAAAGCAAGTCTACAAAATCAGCCTGATGCTTACAACACGCAGAAAAAAACGGCAGACCGTGCCTGTTGGCGGAGCAGGTGGGCTTGTGGTCGTCCTACCGGCAGACAAGCCGATTTCGGATAGAGCCTAAAATTTATAATTCGCTTTCAAAGTCAGGGTGACCTTGTTCGGCGGCTCCACGACGCCGGCGTGATATTTTCTGGAAACAGGAAATTCCAAAGCGCCGCTTAAACTGATACTTCCAAGAACTTTATATCTAGCGCCGGTAATAAGGTCTATTGCCTTTACATCATCCTGATTTTTCGATAACCATCCCGTCCATACCGTTTCCGACTCACCTGTTTCAACCATTCTCACATAAACAAAGGGAAACAACTGTGAATTCAGCTTATACTCCGTTCCCGCAAGCAGATTCATAACATTGCCATACTTTTTCGTTAAATTATTGACAGTGTCCTTAAATTCTCCGTTAAATCTGTAGCCCGCGTTTCCTATAAGCCGGAAAGTGCCCATCCTTCTGATTCCTGAAAAAGCGAAAGCGTAATCAAGACTCCCTTTTCCCAAAGGAGCGGAGGAACCGTCGGAGAATTTTGCGGCTTCATCCCCTGTGGGCAGTTTCACGATAACCGAAAATATTCTCCTGAAATACACTTCGTCGCCGTAGTCATGCGTGGCTTTAAGGGAAATATCCCCTAATCCTGATTTGGTTTCATCTACCGCGCTGGTTTTCTGTATCCATGGAATTCCGGCTCCGAGTGAGAGCTTCCCGCCGATCACATCTATCGGCAGAATATATGAAAGAGGAATAATAACGACTTTCGTCTTGTCCGCAATAATCATATGCATCCCCATTTCCACACCCTCCGCCACCGCGGTTTCTTCCGCATCCGGCGTCGGCTCTATCGTATCCACACTCGTCTGCTGCCAGATAACAGAATCTGTCGTGACAACACTTGATTCGGCTTCCGCTTCATAAGCGAAAATACCATGGCCAATTGTCAAAATAATGGCCGCCGCACAATAACAAAACATTTTTTTCATTTTCCCCCCTCGGTTATTAAAACCCGCGCGCTTTAAAACGACACAAATCTAACTCCGCTTTCCTTTATTTCAACGGTTCTTTCCGCTTCGCTGATTTCAATTTCCTTAAAATAAAGAACCGCTTTCATCTTGTAACTGCCCGTCGGTAAATGCGTTTTAAATATGTGTACAATTCCCGGAATCTTTTCCCATTCCCTTCTCTCAACATTATCCGAAGCCGTGCCGCCAAACACTTTTTCTATAATCATTGACCGCGCCGCATCCTTCAGCGCGCTTTTTAACATTTTACTTATTCGTTTTTTCGTCTTCTGCAAATCTATATCCTCTATGATGTGCGACTTGCCGTAATATTCCCCGTCAATATAAATCTTATAAAAATATGAGCCTCTGTTTTTTTTCTTAATCTTTTCAACATGGTTTTCCGGTTCCAGAAGCACTATTAACTCGCCACTCCCGCTAAAATCAAAAGCTCTTTCCGACACTTTTTCAGCGAGCCTGCTTCCGCCGTCCGCCGCAAGATATTTTTTCAGCGCTCCCGCGGCTTCCCCGCTCATGCCGCTTCTCTCGTAAAATTCAATCCTGTCAAAATATGAGTATGGAAATTCTTTTCTGTATCTGTTAGTCAGACGAAATTCTATTTCCGCTTCCTCCGTCTTACCGTCAAGCTGATAACTTTTCCCCATAATATAACGCATGAGCGGATATTCAGGATCAATGAGATTTATCTTTTTAAATTCCACTATTGCCTTATCCAGTTTGTTCGTCCTGACATATATCAGAGCAAGATAAAAATGCGCCATGACTTCCTCATAATTCCTGAGACGATAACTTTCCTCCGACTTCGGCGCGAGAAAACCGAAATTTTTCTCAAGCGCGCTCAAATTCTCGCCGCGCGAAAGTTTCAAAGCCGTCAAAAATGCTCTTTCAGACTCATCCAACAAACCCGCCCTGTAATTGGCCACGGCGAGATTCAGCATATAAAGCGGATAATTTATGCTCTCATAATATTTGATATTTTTCCTGTATTCCGCCGCAGCCCGCTCATATTCTCCCCGCGAATAATGCAAATCGCCGTTTTTTGTATATTGGAGCGGACCGCCGCACGAGCCGAGGAAAACAAGACCTGCCAGACAGACAAAAACCTTGGCGCCGCGAATTTTTAATTTCTCTTCTGCTGTGCGCATTTTTTTATTTTCACCAGTCCATTATATGAGTACTGCTCTTTTTTTTAAGCTCCATTTCATCCGCCCACACAATCTCACCCGTCTCAACATCCGTGAGTTTCAAACTCAGACGGTAATATGTCAATTCACTCCGTGATGACCTCTTCTCAATTGATTCTATGAAACCCGATAAAAAATAATCTATACCATAAAGCTTTCCGATTTCCTTCGCCTTAGACTCGTCCACCATACCCAGGGCGCTCAAACGCTGTTCCTCTATGAGCTCTTTCAGGTTCTCCCTGTCGGCAAATTTGACTTTACCGGTTTTCAGAAGATTGACCATAAGTTTATCCGCGATGCCGTCGCTGTTTATGTGCTCGCTGGTTTTGTTTTTAATATGCAGAATACCCAGCGCCTTTTTTTCCGCACCCTTAATAACATCCGAATTTTTCAGTGATTCCGCCATGTAAGACGACATCATTTTCAGGTCGGTATCGCTGAATTTTGAATCATACTTTGTCACCGTGTCCGGCGTTATATAGCTCGTCCCCGCGCATGAATTTAAAAACACAGCGCATAACACTAAAACCACTTTTATCATATCATCCCCCCAAATTCACAGCGCACTTACATGCGCCATTATAGCAATTTACCTACACACCAAAAAAGGCGCGGACATTTTTATCAACAGCTTTGGAAAACTCCGCCGTGCCAATGCCCATAATTTCAGCGGCCATTTCATAAGTGTGTTTTACATAGGCCGGCTCGTTCCTCTTTCCCCGCACCGGCTGGGGCGCCAGATACGGCGCGTCCGTCTCTAAAAGCAGCCGGTCAAGCGGCATCTTCAAAGCGGTTTCCCTCAAAGCTCCGGCATTTTTGAATGTGACCTGTCCCGCGAAAGAGACAAAATAACCCTGCTCAAGCCAGTATTCCAGTTGAGCGCTGTCGCCCGAAAAACAATGAAGGAGCGTTTTGACATCCCTGAAATTTTTAAGGACTGCCGCGCAATCATCCCGGGCCTCGCGGCAATGCACGATAACGGGAAGTTTTTTTTCTTTCGCCATCTGGAGCTGCCTCTCAAAAACATCTATCTGGATTTTACGGGGAGAATACTCATAGAAATAATCAAGGCCAATCTCGCCGAGAGCGACGATTTTTTTATTTTCCAGAAGCCCGGTCAGAATGCCCTTTATTTTTTCGTATTCATCCGCCTCGTGCGGATGACAGCCGGCGGCGCCCCAGATGCCGTCTCTTGATATCAAGTCATTGAACAGCGATATATCTTCAGGCGCGAACTCGGTGAGAACGCATATCATCCTTTTCACTCCGGCCTCACGGGCGCGGGATATCACAGCGTCTCTGTCGGACGCGAATTTTTTGTCAGTGAGATGACAATGCGTGTCAATCATTGGGTATTGGGGACGGTTCCTAATGCAGCATTAGGAACCGTCCCCATTGACTTACATCAGTATTCCGGCGACCGTGCCGGTCATGCAGGCGGCTATGGCTCCGGCAAACATCGCCCTGATCCCTATTTTGGCAAGCGCCGCTCTTTTGTTCGGGGCGATGCCGCCTATACCGCCTATCTGTATCCCTATGGAAGCGAAATTCGCGAAACCGCACAGCGCGTAGGACGCTATCACCGCCGAACGCTGCGAGAGCATTATCACCTCGCCCGATAAGGTCTGGTATCCGGTCTTCAGTATACCCGCAAGATTCAGATACGCGATGAATTCCGTGAGAATGAGCTTCTCGCCGAGGAGCCTTCCCACCACCGCGGCCTCTCTCCACGGCACGCCCATCGTCCATGCTATCGGAGAAAATATCAGGCCGAAAAGGATGGAGAGATTCAGAAAAAACAGCGGCTTGGAACCTTTGGCGTCCGTACCTCTGAAAAGAAGTTTGCCGCCGCGGCGGACGGTGTATGGGCTGCTTTTGTAAGTCGAGGAAAGCCTTTCTTTTATGATAACGCTCTTACTCCGCGTTTCCTTCACATTGTACTCAAAAGTCATTATCCCGTTGTTGATGCTTATTGTGTCGCCCTGCTTTATATTTTTGGCCGCGGCCTCATCGAGAACCAGTTTATAAGGATTCCTGCCGACCATACTGCTGGTCAAATCACAGAATTTTTCCAGCCCGAAATTGACCATCGCTATCATGCCGACAAAAGCCATGAGCATTGCCGCGACATTGAGCATAAGGGTCATGCCCTCGGAAGCGCCGCGCGCGGCGGCCTCTATAACATTGGCATCGGGCTTTTCAACCTCTATTTTCGTTTCTCCCGTCGTTTCCGAATGTTCTGTCTGGGGGTACACTATTTTTGAGACGGCAAGCGCCGCCGGCGCGCTCATTATGCTCGCCGTGACGAGATGCCCCGCAATGTTTGGAATATAATCTTTCAGAAAAAGCACATACGCCGCCATCACGCCTCCGGCCACCGTTGCAAAACCTCCCGTCATGACCGCGTGGAGCTCACTGGTCGTCATGTTTTTTATAAACGGCTTAATGACAAGAGGCGCTTCCGTCTGGCCGACGAATATGTTCGCCGCCGCCGACAGGGTCTCGGATCCGGAAGTCTTCATCGTCTTCTGCATCACATGGGCTATCTTCTCGACTATAAACTGCATGACCCCAAGATGATAAAGGATAGTCATAAGAGAGGAGAAAAAAACAATTGTCGGCAGAACCGAGAAAAAGAAAAACATCCCCTCATTAAGCCCCCTGGGATTTCCCGGGCCGTAAGCGAGTTTGCCGAAAACAAAAGCCGCACCCTCCTCGCTGAAAGAAAGGAGGATGTTGACGCTGTAATCGACGACATTGAAGAAAAAATAGCCGACGGTATCAGACAGGACTATGAGGCCGAAGATCAGTTGGAGGGCTATCCCCCATATCACCGGCCGCCAGTTTATGTTTTTCCTGTCAACCGACATCGCGTAGCTTATCAGTAGAAGCACGAAAATGCCGAAAAAACTTAAAAGCCGCAAGCCCAGCGGCGTATCCAGGTTCCTGCTCGTGCCGATTTCCGAAGAAGCAGGGCTCGATGCCGTTTTAGCTGAGGCGTCCTGCGCATGAGCTTCCGCGACGAAAGAGGCTTTAAAATCGTTTCCCCTGACGTGATTAGCGGCAAACTTCAGGGCAAAAAAGGCCACCACGGCGACGCTGGCATAAAACCAGAAACGCGATTTTTTTTGATTGTTGTTCATTTTGATCTCCCCGTCTTTTTTTCTTCCGTCAGAACGCGCGCTGTCCACTTTGTGTTTTTTACATACCAGTCAACGGTTTTTTTCAGCCCCTCGGCGAAGGCCGTCCCCGCCTTCCAGCGGAGCTTTTGCCTTATTTTTGCGACGGACAGCGCATATCTTATATCGTGGCCGGGCCTGTCTTTCACAAACTCTATGAGCCGATCCGGCTTTCCGAGCGCGTCAAGAATGCCCCTGACCACATCAATATTTTTTTTCTCCATGCCGCTCCCGACATTGTAGGCCTGGCCGTCGTCGCCCTTTTCAAGAATAGCGGCGACCGCTTTCGCGCAATCCGTGACATACAGCCACTCCCGCACGTTCAGGCCTTTGGCGTAAACCGGCACCCTTTTATTTTTGAGCGCGTTCATTATTATAACGGGAATAAGTTTTTCCGGGAACTGCCAGGGACCGTAATTATTGCTCGCCCTCATTATCACAACCGGCAGTCCGTAAGTCCTGTGATAGGCGGACACGAGCATATCCGCGGCGGCCTTGCTCACCGCGTAAGGGGAGTTCGGTGAAAAAGGCGAATTCTCGCTGAATGTTCCTTTGATAATATCCCCATAAACCTCGTCGGTGGACACATGCAGGAATCTTTTTACCTTATGCTTTTTAGCCGCGTCCAGCAGCACCTGCGTGCCTATGACATTGGTCGTCATAAAAACCGAGGCGTCGTCAATGCTCCGGTCAACGTGACTTTCCGCGGCAAAATGGGCAACAGCGTCGGGTTTTTCTTTTTTGAAAACAGCTTCTATTTTACGCGAGTCGCAAATATCCGTTTTGTAAAAAGAGTATTTACCCGCGACTTCCGCCAGGCGCTTAATGTCGCCCGCGTATGTGAGTTTATCAACAACCGCTATTCTGTATTTCCCGGCATTCTGTCTGACAAACTCGCTCCCTATGAATCCGGCGCCGCCGGTGACAAGAAGTTTCCTGTATCTCATTTTTCTTCCGCCACGAAAGCGAGATAGTTTCCATAATCCGTTTTGTTTTCGCCGGCAAGTTTCAGAAGCTGTTCTTTGCTTATAAAACCCTTTCTGAAAGCTATCTCCTCGACGCATCCGATCTTGAGAAACTGCCTCTCCTCCACAGTGCGCACATAGAGCGCCGCGTCAAGAAGAGAATCGTGCGTACCCGTATCAAGCCATGCGAAACCGCGTCCTAGGAGCTCAACGCTCAAAAGACCCCTCTTCAAATATTCCTTATTCACATCCGTTATCTCTATCTCACCGCGCTTGGAAGGTTTGAGCGATTTCGCTATATTTATGACATCGTTATCGTAGAAATAAAGTCCCGTCACCGCGTAATTTGATTTAGCTTTTGAGGGTTTTTCCTCTATCGATATGACCTTTTTGTTTTTGTCAAATTCGGCGACACCGTAACGCGAGGGATCTTTGACATAATAAGCGAAGACCTTTGCCCCCTTTTTCAGAGATACCGCCGATTCGAGCAATTCGCTGAACCCCCTGCCGAAGAAGATGTTATCGCCCAGGATCAGGCACACGCTGTCGCGCCCTATAAAAGATTCCCCTATGATAAAAGCGTCGGCCAGTCCCCTCGGCTCCTCCTGCGCGGCAAAGCTGAGTTTGATACCGAATTGAGAGCCGTCCCCCAGCACTTGCCTGAAATTCGGCAATTCCCCCGGGCTTGAGATGATCAGTATCTCATCTATGCCCGCCAGCATCAGAACGGACAGCGGGTAATAGATCATCGGCTTATCGTACACCGGGAGAAGCTGCTTGCACACGGCTTTTGTCACAGGATAAAGCCTTGTTGCCCGCCCGCCTGCAAGAATGATTCCTTTCATAGTTTTAATTTTAGCAAACTTTCCCCGTATTTCAAATTTCATGTCCGATAATCATATTTTTTTATTACTTTCCGGATCAAATCAGGCACTTTTGCCTATTATCTCCAGAATATATTCCGCTCTGTGGCGCGGGAGATGATATTTTAAAAGATGCTTTTTGCCTTCGGCGGCGATGCCTTCTCTTTCCTTATCGCGCTTCAGGTAATAATTCGTCAGACCTTCAAGGTCGCTGAGATCATCTTTGCAGAACACGGCGTGCTTTCCGTGCTCAAAATCATCGGGGATGACTATGCCCGGCTTTCCGCTTACCATAAGACTTCCCACTGCCGGGATTTCCCAGTATCGGAGAGTGTCCCATCCCCCTCCGCGGAAGTTATAGCACACCTTTGAGGCGGCAAGCTCTTTTAGATATTTGATCCCCTTTCTGTTATATTTTTTAAATATCTGGCCCCGCGAGGTGCCGTTCTCAGCGCAATCCCATTTACCCTCGCAAAAATCAAGCACTTTCGCTCTCACCGGAATATTATCCACCGCCCAGAAAACAACATCGTATTTTTTCACGCCGCCCGCACCGTCTACGAGCGGGCCGCCGTAAGAGAGCGGCAGAGGATAAACATTCGCGGGATAATTTTTATTTTTCAGATATTCCCTCTTGAATATAACATCCGGCGCTCTTTTTGAAAAAGCCCTCCCGTAGAGTTCTGCGAAACCGAGCCTTGAGGCATCTCCGCCGACTTCAGACTCATCGCCGCCGTCAATATAAACAACCTTCGCGTTTTTTGATATCTTCTGCGCCATACTGTCATAGGCCTCAAATGCGTCTCTCTTCGTTGATCCGATTATCACACAGTCGTAAACCGCACGGGACAGCATTTTTTTTCCGGCAAGCAGGTCGCTGAAATAATCGCTTAAATTCCGGCGGCAGGCTATGGCCTTCGGATAATGATGGGTCGGGATATAATGCTTTCTCATCGCCCGCAGGGGAATAATATTTTCCCTGCCCAGCGCATCGCTCAAACCAGTGAAGGCAATGTCTTCAAGATAGTCGGACTGCTTTGAGGCGATGAACAATATCCTTTCAATCCGCGCCATTGTCAGTATCTATTTTCCTTTTGCTCCGGCCTGCCAGTCAAGATATTGTATCTCGTCATCCACAAGTTTCTCAATGAGTTTTTCAAATGACAGTGAGTACTCCCACCCCAGACATTTCTTAGCTTTTGAATTATCCCCGTATACAACCTGCAAATCCAGCGGCCTGTAGAATTTTGTATCGCTTTTCAAATATTTTTTATAATCCAGATCCAGTTTCTGGAATACGGTTTTCACGAATTCCGTCAAACTGTGCGCCTGCCCTGAACAGACGACAATATCGGCCGGCTCTTTATACTGCAGCATCAGCCACATCGCCATGACATAATCGGGGGCATACCCCCAGTCCCTGCGCACATCCATATTGCCCAGCGTCAGACTGTCCGCTAATCCCCTGCTGATTCTGACAGCGGTATTGATTATCTTTTTGGTAACAAAATTGTCTTCCCTGAACACCGATTCGTGATTAAAAAGAATTCCGCAGGATGCGAATATGCCGTACGCTTTTCTATAGCTGTTTGTTATCCAGTGCGCGGAAGCTTTTGATATACCATATATGCTCACCGGCATAAAAATTGAGTTTTCATTGACTGGCAGGTTCTCCCGGCTGACATTCCCGTACATCTCGCTGCTGGATGCCTGGTAGAATTTTATTTTAGGACCGGCGATGCGGATCGCTTCCAGCAGATTGGCGACGCTGATAATATTGAATTCCAGCGTTCCTATCGGCTGCTTGAACGATAAACCCACCGAGCTCTGCGCGGCCAGATTATAAACTTCAGAATAATCCTCATTCCCCAAAACCCTGAGTATATTTGACAGATCCATCAGATTGACTTCCAGAAGTTTTATCCTGCCTGTTATCCCCAGGTATTTAAATTTTTTGTCGTCAACGCTGTTCAGGTTTCTGACAATGCCCGTCACCTCGTAGCCCTTATCCAGAAGCAGTTTTGCCAGATAAGACCCGTCCTGTCCGCCGATACCCGTGATCAATGCTTTTTTCATTTAGTTATCCTTTCTCCGTAGAAACATTTCCGCTTTCAATTTCCATTAACTGCCTGAGTTTGTGAAACGATTTTTCTATTGATATTGTTTCCTTCAGAGTTTCGATGTTTTTGACAAAGTTATCATATTTCTCTTTTTCATTCCCC
>VMTH01000110.1 GCA_013791745.1 Candidatus Omnitrophota bacterium | reverse complement strand
CAGTCCGAGTTTTTTAAGCGCCATCGCGCATAAAGAAATAACTTCAACATCGGCAAAAGAAGTTTTATCCCCGAAGTATTCCGCGCCCATCTGAAAAAACTGCCGCTTACGGTCTTTTTGCGGTTTTTCATAACGGAACATCGCCCCCGAATAATAAAGCCGTCTGGGTAAGGGCCGCAGGAGCCCGCCGCCGAGAGCCGCCCTGACAACTCCCGCCGTACCTTCGGGGCGCAGAGTTAAGGAGCGGCCGGCTTTATCTAAAAATGTGTACATCTGCTTTTCGACAATGTCACTGCCTCCGCCGATGGTCCGTTCAAAAAGTGCGGTATCTTCAAAAAGAGGCGTGTTGATGCTGCCATAGCCGTAAAGCCGCGCGATTTCTTCAAAAATCCGCAAAACGCGGGAAAATCTTCCGGCTTCCTCGCCGACAATATCCCTTGTTCCTCTGGGCGCATTATATAATTTCATAGCATCGTGATTATATGAAATGTTCACTCTGTAAGCAAACTTTCATGAATGGGGTCAGGTCTTGACATTTGACATATAACGCGTCCGCGCAACACCCGATACATCAATTCAGTTATACAGGCATGGTATCTGTATTTTCATAGTCAATGATCCCGGGATTCCAGGTGTTATTGAAAACTGCCGGGATTTCCGGTATTTCCACTGACTCCCCTCCTGCACGAAAGATAGCTTTTTGAGAATGAAATTATTTCTGCGGTTTTGAACAGAAAGATGCACTTTTGAATAAGTCCCGAAATGTTGCATCCGCCTGGGCGGAGTCAACCCATGGACCTTCTTACAGACTGGGGGCGAATGTCCCCAGTCTTTCTTTTATAATAAAACTGTTATTCAGCAGGAGCCTGATTCTCTTTTTCTGCCTTTTTTTGACCTTCCATCTTTTCAACCCACGTTTTGATAGCTTCAAAATTCTCAACTATTTTTTTCCCTTTTCCCAAACCGAATTTGAAGGGAAAGCGGTCGTTCTCATCGTTTTTCAAAACAATCATCTTATTTCCCTTAAATTCTTCATACTCAACAATAGCCATAACAATAACCTCCTGGTCAATTCATAAGAATGCTTTGCATTCTTATCTCATTCTGCTTAATAAAGCCCCTTCCTCATTTTTTCATTATTCACGTTAGATTATACCAAATAACAGGAAAAGTTTCTCTCTTTACACGAATGTTAACTTTTTGAAGGTAAAATTATTACTGTAGATTTATCTATTCTGCGAGTTTATAATTACGCTTTTTAAATATAGCGAAATCAATGGCTTCTTCTTTTTCAAATTGAGATTTTTTATAGTGATATAATTTTACATCTTTATTATTATCATAGTGTCTAGGCATTCTAACGATTGCAAAACTATCTTCACCAGTCCAATATATTTGATTTCCTTTTAAATCTTTTATGTATCCATTAAGATGTTGATATTTCATATTAATATTTTCAATATTTCCTTTGCCTTCATAACCTCGAGTTTGTGATATAATTAATACACCTTTCCCATCTGGGAATACGTAAGCATCTTGATATTTGACGTGAGATGATTTTGCTTCAATTTGATTCCTTCCGTTGTAGAAAATATAAGTCATCGGATAAAGTACTCCCCATTGTCAAGACCATTTTTTTAAAAAATAAGATATAACCATTGTACCATTCAACCCCGCCTCCTTCCAACAATTTTTCCATTTAACAAGCTCCCGCTGCGACCATTTGGCATCCACAATTCGCACTATCGCAAGTGACCCCTGTATACACATCCCACGGCCGCAGGTGTTCCAAAGATTTATGGCGGCGGCCACGGTTGTAATACGGGAAATATTCTGCCAATCCAACCTGCGCTTCCTGCATTGTCTCATATCCCTTGATGTAGATGTCCTGATATTTCACCGTCCGCCATAACCTCTCCACAAAGATGTTATCAAACGCCCGCCCCCTACCGTCCATACTGATCGAAATCTGTTTTGCTTTCAGTCGGCTGATAAAGGCTTCGCAAGTAAATTGACAGCCCTGATCGCTGTTGAATATCTCCGGCGCGCCGTATAACCTCAGCGCCTCGTCCAGAGCTTCACAACAGAAACTGCTATCCAGTGTATTGCTCAGACGCCAACTCAATACGCTGCGGCTATGCCAATCCATTATCGCTACCAAATACGCAAATCCGTGCCGCAATCGTATATAGGTTATATCAGTCGCCCATACCTGATTTGGATGGTCTACCGTTACTTCTCTCAGTAAATACGGATAAACCTTATGCTCGTGATTCGGTATGCTTGTATTGTGTTTCGGGTATATCGGCATTAGACCCATTTGCCTCATCAGCCTCCGCACTCTCTTCGGGCCGCAATGTTTCCTTTTATCACGACGTAAATACTCTGTCATTGATTCTACCCCCATATACGGATGCCGGGTAAATTCTTCGTCTATCAGATTCATCAGCTTGATGTTATATGACTTCTCCGGTCGTTTCTGATAATACAGCCCTGACCGGGAGATACTCAGTAATAAGCACTGTTTTCT
This sequence comes from Candidatus Omnitrophota bacterium, assembly GCA_013791745.1. Classification (NCBI taxonomy): domain Bacteria; kingdom Pseudomonadati; phylum Candidatus Omnitrophota; species Candidatus Omnitrophota bacterium. The sequence continues at coordinate 1,011 of VMTH01000110.1, read as the reverse complement.
CATACTTAATTCTCTGTCATCTTCATTCAGCATCTGTTTCCGTTCATTGATTTCTAAAATGGCAGTTTTTTTTTAAGCCAGGCATTTTCTACCTGCGTCTGCCCGATCTGTTTGTACAATTCTTCTATCAGGCGATCTTTGTCTTTCTCCTGCGGGCTTTTTCGCCCGTTAAACAGACCCGGCAATCCTTCGCACAGCTCTTTTTTCCATTGCGCAATTTGGGTCGGATGGACTGAATACTCGCTGCTGATCTCTGCCGACGTTTTTAATCCCTTCACCGCTTCCAATGCCACTTTTGCCTTAAACTCTTTACTGAAATTTTTACGCATTCTACTCATCAATACCTCCTGTCTTTCGCAGGATGAATTATACAAATTTTCTATCTTATTACCTGGCTCAAATTATGGGGAGTATTATACCCGTTAGATTTAAATTGATTAGCAATGCGATGCAGAAGGAGGGAATTGTAGCAGTGAGATAAACAAGCAGTCGGAAGCAGTAACCGGATTCAGGCGATGTCCTGTTTCCGGTTTTTTTTATTTATGGAGGGAAAAATGAATTACGAAAATGTTGAGACGAAAGTTGAAGAAGGGAAGGCGCTGTTTGTGATGCCGGACGGTTTTGTAACGAGCAGTCAGGAAGATGTTGTCGAAGCAATCCGAGATAACGGATAGGAGGAAACACATGGCTAAGGAGATTAAAATTCATCTGACAGTTCCCGATAATGTCGGGGAAATTAAAGCTGAAGTAAAGAAGAATGCGAAGGCAGTATTGGCAAAGGTCGGAATTGCCGCCCTGCATCTGAGCAAAGTTGTTGAGAAAGCTAGTAAGAAGTTGAAGGAATACGGCGAGCAAATAAATCAAGAGACGAGAAAATGGGAGTAAATTATGTTTAGTTTGCTAGTTACAGGAGTGCTATTAGGAATTCTCACGACGGTAGCGGGCTCTATCTTACTATGGAAGAGTCCGGACAAAATTCGCAGGCTATTGTATGGGCATACCGTTTTCACT
>VMTH01000109.1 GCA_013791745.1 Candidatus Omnitrophota bacterium | reverse complement strand
TTTCTTTTCCTGCTCTCGGCATCGGTGGTCGCCGCGCTTTTCAGCTCCCGCCGCGAATATGACGAAGCTTCGGGTTTCGCCGGAAAAGACAAAATAGGGCTTGTTAAAATATACGGCATGATATCCGTGGTGCCGCCCGGCGGCGGCACGCTCTTCAGCCTCCGCGGCAGCGACAGATGGGTGGATCAGCTCTCATCGCTGCGAAAAGAAAAGGTGAAGGCTCTTGTCATAAGGATCAATTCCCCCGGCGGCACGATCGGAGCCTGTCAGGAGATCGTGGAAGAGATAATGAAATGCAGGGCGGCGGGCATACCCGTTATCGCCTCGCTCGGCGATGTCGCCGCCTCAGGCGGTTATTATGTCGCGTCCGTGTGTGATGCCATATATCTCAATCCGGGCACGATCACCGGATCCATAGGCGTGATAATGGGTTCTTCCAACTGGGAGGAGCTGCTGGAAAAAATAGGGATCAAGCCGGATGTCGTCAAAAGCGGCAAATACAAGGACATGGGTGCCTATTACAGGGAGATGACCCCAGAAGAGAGGGCGCTTCTTCAGGAAATGATAGATGACGCTTACGGGCAGTTCTTAAAAACGGTCTCGGTCGGGAGGAATATCCCTGTGGAAAAACTCAAAGGTCTTGCCCAGGGGCAGGTCTTTACCGGAGCCCAGGCCATAAAACACGGCCTCGCCGACAAGAGCGGAAATCTTAACGCCGCCATTGACGCCGCCAAGGAACGGGCGGGAATCAAAGGGCCTGTTAAAATAATCGAGGGAACCACAACCATGGAGAAGTTCTTCGGCATTGTGCCGGAGGTGCCGCAGGGCTCTCTGTTCACGCTCCCGGAATTTTTCAGGAAACTGATGTTATGACCGCGGGGAATTTTTATTCCATTATGTTTTCTCCGGGGATTTCATGGGATGAGGATAACTGCCGGGATTCGTTTTCCGCCTCGGCGCTTTTTTTTATAGCATGCCGCTTTTTTCAGTTCACGGCCTTCAGTTTCGCGAGCGCCGATTTTATCCTGTTTTTACCGGTTATTTTTTTTGAATGGATGGCGAGCGCCGCGATCCTTCATTTTTTCGCGCATTCTTTCGGCGGCAGGGGCTCAGTGACGGACTTTTTCAGGCTGCTGCCTTTCGCCGAGCTGCCTTTTCTTTTTCTGCCGGCCGCTAAAATACTGGCGTCTTCGATTTTATCGTCATTTACAGGGGCTTTTACCCTCATGGCCGTTATGATCTATGTCTGGAGTTTCGCGCTGAAGATCAAGGCGATGATGTTTAATTACCGGCTTTCTTCCGAGCGCGCTCTTGCCGCTTTTGCCGCGCCGGCGCTGATAGTTTTTATTCTCAGCGCGGCAGCGCTATTTTTGCGCGCCGCCGTTCTGCTGATATGATAAGGGTCTCAATAGCGGGAGTCACGGGTTTCACGGGAGAAGAGCTCCTTAAAATACTTTTGAGGCATCCCGAAGTTTCCGTAAAACATCTTATTTCCCGCACACCGGGGTTGAAAATATCCGATATACAGAAGACCTGCCGCTGTGATCTTGAAACCTCGAAACTGACAGCGGCCGTCATCGATGACAGTGACGCTGTTTTTCTCTGCCTGCCGCACACGGAAGCCGCGCCGACCGCTATGAGATTTTATGAAAAAGGGAAAACCGTCATAGACCTAAGCGCTGATTTCAGGCTGAAAAACGCCCTCGTTTACAGAAAAACCTATGACGCCGTTCATCCCTTTCCGGGCCTGCTTTCCAAAGCCGTTTACGGTTTGTGCGAATTCAACAGAGAAAAAATAAAAGGCGCCCGGCTGATCGCCAATCCGGGCTGCTATCCCACGGCTACCCTGCTGGGCGTGATCCCCGCTTTACGGGAAAGGCTCGCTGAGGAGAAAAACATAATAGTGGACGCTAAAAGCGGTATTTCGGGCGCGGGAAAAAAACTCGCTGAGGAATATCTCTATTACAACGCCAACGCCTCCTGCCGGGCATATAAAGTCGCCTGCCACCGCCATCAGAGCGAAATAGAAGAGGAGATACTTTTGCTCGCGGGGAAGGAAGCAGGGCTCACCTTTGTGCCGCACCTTATTCCGCAGGATAGGGGCATGATAGTCACGATTTATATGAGGATGAAAACGCCTCTTCGACCGGAAACCGTGGTTTCCGCGTATAAAAAATTTTATAAAGGCGAGAAATTCGTCACCGTTCTGCCCGCAGGGGAACAGCCCGCGACAAAGGATGTGACCGGCACGAACAACGCCCGTATAGGCATCGCCGTTGACGCGAAAGCGGGCATCCTTATTGTGACTTCCGTGATAGACAACCTGGTGAAAGGCGCTTCGGGGCAGGCCGTGCAGAACATGAATATAGCTTTCGGTTTCGATGAGGAGACGGTTTTATGAAAAAAACATATTTTCCGGACGGTTTCCCCGACGGTTTTCTTATAGGCGGCTGCGCCTGCGGTATGAAGAAAGAAGGGAAGGATCTGGGGGTGATCTTCTGTCCCGGCGGGTTCAAAGCCGCGGGGATCTTCACGAAAAACCGTTTTGCCGCCGCTCCTGTCATCATAAGCCGGAAACATCTATCCGACGGATACGCGCTGGTGGCTAATTCAAAATGCGCCAATGCCGCAACGGGCAAGAGGGGTTTCCGCGACGCTATGGAGATCTGCTCCTTCACAGCTCGGCGCTTCGGAGTAAAAGCGGATGAGGTGCTCGTGGCTTCCACCGGTGTTATAGGAGCTTTTCTTCCCGTGGCTAAAATAAAAAAGGGAATAATCTCATTGCAAAAATCCTTCCTGAAAAATGTTCCCGCGCCGAATGATTTCGCCGACAGCATCATGACGACCGACACCGTTAGGAAAATATCTTCCTCCGGGAATTTCTGGGCCTGTGCCAAGGGCTCCGGTATGATAAACCCGGACATGGCCACATTCCTGTGTTTCATTCTCACCGACGCGCGCATAACGCCCGGCATGAGAAAAATATTCCGGGAAGAGGCGGATGTTTTCAACAGGATGTCGGTGGACGGTGAAATGTCAACCAATGATTCCGTTTTTTTGATCTCGTCCATGAAAAAAACAATTTCCATAGCCGAATTCAGAAAAGGCCTTTCAGCCGTCTGTTCGGACATAGCCGCGAAGATAATAAGCGACGGCGAGGGCAGAAAGAAAGTCATAAAGGTGAGTGTCTCCGGGGCCAGGACTGAGCGCGATGCCCGGCGTCTGGCGGATTTTCTCTCTTCGTCCCCGCTTATCAAAACGGCGTTTAACGGCGAAAGCCTGAACTGGGGCAGGATACTTTCCCGCACGGGAGCCTCGGATGTGGCCATGAACACGGAAAAGCTCTCTGTTTATATATGCGGTCATCTTGTCTATCGCGGCGGGCCTGTGCGTTTTGACGATAAGAAATTGCGCTCTCTCCTGCGGGAGCAGGAGGTGTCCTTTCAAGTGGATCTTGCGAAGGGACATGGAGAATGTGTTTTCGCCACAACGGATTTCAGCGAGGAATATGTGAGAATCAATGCGGGGTACCTGTCATGAAAAAAATATCAAAAAAAACAAAGGACATCGCCGTGCCCGTCCTCACGCGGGGGGCTAAGTGCGATGTTATAAAAGTAGAGGACGCTCTTTCCGGAGAACAGTTTGACCGGATAGTGGATATCGTCAAATCCGGAGGGATCGCGATATTCCCGACGGATACGGTTTACGGTATAGGCGCGTCCATCAAATTCAGAGACAGCATTGAGAAGATATACCGCCTTAAAAAAAGGCCCAGGAAAAGAGAGATCGGGCTGCTCATATCCTCATGGAGAGAATCGTCTCATCTTGTGGGAAGGGTCAGCCAGAGGGTGCGGATGCTGATGAAAGAATACTGGCCGGGCCCGGTGACGCTCGTTCTTTCATCCCGGGCCGGCACGAAGGCCTTGCGTGTGCCGAACCACAAATTCGCGCTCAAACTCCTTTCGGCTGTCGGGCCCATGGCTGTCACCTCGGTCAATATTTCGGGAAAGAAACCAGCGGCTGATTTTGGCGATGTTGACATCAATCTTTTAAAAGGCGCGGATATAGCGGTAAAAGAAGAAAAGCCTCTCAGCGGTCTCCCGTCATCCATTCTGGATCTTACCGGCGGGGAGATAGAAGTCCTCAGAGACCGGGAATAATGCTCTCTCCCGTACTCTTTGTCTGCACGGGCAACACCTGCCGTTCTGTTATGGCTGAGGGTATTTTCAAAAAAAACGCTCCGGGTTTAAAGGCGTTTTCCGCGGGTATCGCGGCAAATCCGTCCTATCGCATTTTCGGGGTGCTTGAGGAAATTTTTGATGAAGAGGGTATACCTTGCAAAAATCATGTGTCAACTCAGGTGACAAAAGAAATACTGGATGACGCCGCTCTTGTGCTGTGCATGGAAGACCGGCATGCGGATTATATAAGAGAAAAATTTCCCTTTGCATCCGGCAAGGTTTTCCTCCTGTCGGAATACGCCGGAGAAAAAGGGGAAATACCCGACCCCATAGGTTCGGGCAAAGAGATTTACAGGAAAACTTTTGATATAATATCCGCTCTTGTGATAAAGATAATAGGGCAACCCGGAGGAAAGCGAAATGTTTGAACATCTGAAAAACAGCGATAAAGAAGTGTATGACATAATAGAAAGAGAGCACCGCCGTCAGGCGGACAATCTTGAGATGATAGCATCCGAGAATTTAGCGTCTTTCTCCGTACTGGAGGCGGCATCGTCTTTTTTCACCAACAAATACGCGGAGGGCTATCCCGGCAAAAGATATTACGGCGGCTGCCTTTACTGCGATGAGATAGAGCTGATGGCCATGAAAGATGCAAACGCGTTTTCGGCGCCGAGCACGCCAATGTACAGCCGCTTTCCGGCACGGCCGCGAACATGGCTGTTTACTTCGCCATTCTTGAACAGGGGGACAGCATCCTGAGCATGGATCTCGCTCACGGCGGGCACCTTTCGCACGGTCATCCGCTATCATTTTCAGGACGGTTCTACAATATCATACCCGCCAAAAACAACTTGGAAACAGGGCTTATAGATTATGAGAGAATGGAACAACTCGCGTTGGAAAACAAGCCGAAACTGATAATCTGCGGAGCCTCGGCCTATCCGAGGATCATAGATTTTAAAAGGTACAGGGAAATAGCCGATAAGGCGGGGGCATATCTTATGGTGGACATAGCTCACATCGCCGGGCTCGTGGCCGCCGGCGAGCATCCGTCTCCGTTCCCTTTTTGCGATTTTGTCACCACGACCACGCACAAAACCTTCAGAGGCCCAAGGGGCGGGGTGATAATGTCGAAAAAAGAGCACGCCGACAGTATTGACCGCCATGTTTTTCCGGGAATACAGGGAGGCCCTCACATGCACACAATAGCCGCCAAGGCCGCGGCTTTCGGCGAGGCCTTAAAGCCGGAATTCCGTATTTATCAGCGGCAGATTGTGAAAAACAGCAAGGCGCTGGCGGAAGGCCTTCTGAGAAACGGTTTTACGCTGGTCACCGGAGGAACGGACAATCACATGGTGCTCGTTGATTTAAGGAACAGGAATATGACGGGTAAAAGCGCGCAGAACATTCTGGAAGACGCGGGAATAATAGCCAACAAGAACTCAATTCCCGGCGATCCGGAAAAACCCTTTGTGACATCCGGCATCAGACTCGGAACACCCGCCGTTACAACACGCGGCATGAAGGAAGCGGAAATGACCCGCATAGCCGAATTTATAAACCGGGCGGTGGAAGCGGGTGAAAACAAAAAAGCTATCGAGGCCATCAGAGATGAAGTGAAAGCCATGACGGCGGATTTCCCGATATATAAAAGCGAATGATATATCTGGCGGCTTTTTTTATACCGATGCTCTTTCTCCTTATTTTTGAGCCGTCTTTTATTAATTTCGCGGAGAAAAAACGAGTTTACGACAAACCCTCGAGCAGAAAGATACACACCCGCCTGGTTCCTTTGTGGGGAGGGCTGGGTATATGGATCAGCGTCTGGGCGGGCCTGGCGCTGCTTTATTTCATTTCGGATGAAGTGAAACTCCTGCTTGCCGCGAATTTTTCGGCGGTCAACGGGGTCTTCCTCGGGAGCCTCATAATACTCATAACCGGCATGGCTGATGACCGCCAGGCGGTCAGTCCGACGGTAAAACTTCTCGCTCAGACAATAGCGGTTATGATGGTGCTGATGTACGGGGTGGAGATCACCGGTTTCAAGATACCGTTCATGAATTATGTGATGTTCCCGAGGATTGTTTCAATCATAATCACGGCCATCTGGATGCTCGCTTTCACCAATGTGATAAATCTTATAGACGGCGTGGACGGCCTCGCCTGCGGCATTTCGGCGATCGCGGCTTTTACCTTTTCAATTGTGATCATTATTGAGGCGGCTTTCGGCCTTCTTCCAGGCGGCAGTTTTTTTGCGCTGCTTTCTCTTCTCCTTTCCGGCGCCTGCCTGGGTTTCCTGTATTTTAATTTTCCGCCGGCCGGAGTTTTTCTCGGCGATTCGGGAAGCCTTCTCCTCGGTTTTTTTCTGGGCATAATAGCCATTCAGGGGATGCTCAAGCTCACCGCCGCCATAGCGCTGGTCATACCGATCATGGTTGTGGCTCTGCCTATTTTTGATGTTGTCTCCGCGATAATAAGGCGCTCCCGCGCGAATGTACCCATAATGAGGGCGGACTCGGAGCACATCCACCACAAACTCCTGAAGGGGGGCTGGTCCTCAAGGGAAGTGTCGCTGCTCATGTATAATCTGACGCTGATCCTTTCCATCGTCGCTATAATGGCCACAATTTTTTCGATCAAAAGGTAAATGAGAAAAAAAATAATCCTGACTTTCGGTACGAGGCCGGAAGCGATAAAGATGGCCCCAGTGTACCTGGCGCTAAAAAAAGACAGCGCCTTTTCGGTGAAACTGGCCCTGACAGGGCAGCACAGCGATATGCTGGATGAGGCGCTTGATATATTCGGCATGAAGCCGGAGTACAACCTTAATATAATGACCGCCGCGCAGAGTCTTGCCGATATCACATCCTCGGTGGTCAAACGCCTGGACGCTGTTTATAAAAAAGAAAAGCCGGACATGGTGCTCGTTCACGGTGACACATCAACGACATTTGCCTCGGCGCTGGCGGCTTTTTACAACGGTATTCCCTCAGCGCATGTGGAAGCCGGCCTGAGAACGGGTAATAAGAATGAGCCCTTTCCCGAGGAGTTGAACAGGGTGCTAACCGACAGTATTTCGGATATACTGTTTCCGCCCACGAAAGGAGCTCTGCTCAACATCAAAAGAGAGGGGCTGCGCCCGGCGCTTGTTTCGGTGACGGGAAACACCATAGTTGACGCGGCGGGCATGATATCCAGGGATGAGATGGCCGTGACAGATTCGGTCCGGCGTCTGGCGGAAAAGCCGTTTGTGCTTTTTACAATGCACAGGAGAGAGTCGTGGGGAAAACCCATGGAGGGTGTTTTTGATTTTTTGAAAAAGTATTTTACATCCGCGAGGGGAGTGAGTGTCGTTTATCCGGTGCACCCCAATCCGGCCGTTAAAAACACGGCCGAAAAAATCCTGGGGCTTTCCGATAATATTGTTTTAACCGCGCCGCTTAATTACCGCGACCTTATTTATCTTTTGAAAAACTGCCTTTTCGCGGTGACGGATTCGGGAGGCATACAGGAAGAGGCTCTTGTTTTCGGCAAGAAAGTCGTGCTTTTGAGAGAACGCACGGAGCGGCCGGAGGGTGTCACAGCGGGCTTTGTTAAAGTCGCGGGGACGTCGAGCTCAAAAATCCGCTCGTGCATCAGCGGACTGCTGAAAGACAGTGCCGCCAAAAAAACTTTCAGGAATCCTTACGGCGACGGCAGGGCTTCCGAGCGTATAGTCGGTGCGATAAGAAAATATTTCGGCCTTCGCGTTTTATCAAAAATCAAAGATTTTGAATAAATGGGATATTCAATGTTGTCTGCTATTTAAAATAGTGGGATAGTTTCGATTATAACCGAAACTATTTGACAAAAGCTTCGATTATACTATAATATCCGAAAGGGAGATTATGGAAGAAATTTATTACGCCTTTAATCCATGGTGGAGCGGAAAGGAATTTGAAAGCGGAATTCCGCGGGAATTGTATACGCGGAATTTCGCGCAAGTGTTAAAGAGAAAGCAGATTGAGATAATTGTAGGCTCCCGGCGGGTGGGAAAAACAACGATTATCAAGCAGATGATAAAAAAAACGCTGAAAAGTAAATATCCCGCCAAACAAATTTTATATCTTGCTCTTGATCATCCCCAATTGTCCAACGAGCCGATTTCCGGCCATTTAAGGAATTTCAGAAAACTTTTTATGCATGACCGCAGGAAAAAATTGGTTCTTTTTTTAGACGAAGTGCAGGAAAGTCCTAATTGGGCGCAGGAGCTGAAATCTGTTTATGATATGGAAAATGTGAAAATCTTCTGCACGGGCTCCACTGCGGCATTGATAAAAATGCAGGGCGGCAAACTCACTGGACGGCAGATTGTCACCGTGGTTTATCCCTTGAATTTTAGGGAATTCGTTGATTTTAAAGGCGTTGAAATAGGTATGGACGAGGGATATAAATACGAGAAAATTCTTGATGAATATCTTGCTGTGGGGGGCTATCCTGAAAATGTCCTTAAACGCTCAAATGAATATCTTCTGAATCTTCTTGAGGATATAATAGCCAGAGATTTGACGCGATTATACGGGATACGAAAACCGGCCGCGCTAAAGGATATGTTTCTGATTCTTGCCTCGCAGATCGGTTCCCGGACGAGTTTCAACAAACTGTCCAACGTGCTGGGGATCAGCGTGGACACGGCCAAAGAATATGCCGGTTATTTTGAGGCGGCCTTTTTGATAAAGCCGATGGAAAAATGGTCAATGTCCCATAATGACAGAATATATGCCCAGAAAAAAATCTATTTTCTGGATACGGGTTTTAAGACGCTGTTGACGGGGAGGGGAGATATCGGCGCAAAAGCGGAAAATGCCGTTTTTGCGCATTTATTGAGAAAAAAAGAAATGTGCGGCTATTTCGCCGAGGGCGAGCGTGAGGTCGATTTTATTACAGGGAGCGTTAAATCGCCGTTGCCTATTGAGGTGAAGTATGATTCTGATTTTGATTTAGACGGCAGGAAATTTGACGGTATGAGATTGTTTTTGAAAAGATATCCGAAGACGAAGAAAATCATTATTGTATCCAGGGATAAAGAAGCGGAAGAAAGGCGCGGCCAAACGGTTATAAAAATTATTCCCTTATGGAAATATCTGCTGATATAAACCCGCAACCAATGGGGACGGTTCCTATTGCCCCTAAATATACAAAAATTGTAGCATAAAAGAAGGCGTGTGTTTTTTTAGGAGGTGAAAAATTATGAAAATTATTAAATTTAAAAAAGGTTTTGCAATGACGCTGGCGGCGATCATGTTTTTTCCTTTGTCCCTGCGCGCGCAGGATGTGCGGGAACTGATGAGAGAAAAAAAATGGACTGCCGCAAGGGCGCGGGCCGAGGAACTCCTTAAAGAGAATCCCTCGGACGCGGGTCTTCTGATAAGCGCGGGGATATGCGCTGTCAATCAGAGAAATTATGCCGCGGCGATAGAACATCTTTCGCGCGCCTCGGAAATAAGCCCGGAAAAATTCCTCCCGGCATATCTGCTGGGAGTGATATACGAGGAAACGGGTAATCTGTATAAAGCCCGCGCGTATTTTGAGAAAGCTCTTAAAAACGCAAAAGAGAAAAAAAACAAGGACCGCGCCGAGAAACATCTGGATAATGTTTCCGAGGCCATCGGGGAGGGAAGATGAAACTCAATTCATGGGGGATCCCGGCGGCGCTTTCTTTTTCCCTGATCTGCGGCTGTTATCCGCGGGCCAACTGGAAAAAAGATTTTGATTATAAAAGCCTGCGCAATATAGCCGTTGCCCGTCTTGACAGCCCGGAAGATAACGCCTCATCCGGCGCAGCCGTGAGGGATATGATATCAAGGTATCTCATCGAGAGCGGCGTAAAGGTCGTGGATTCCAAGGTCTTTGATAAGATGATGCAGAACGCCGCCCCGAAGAGCGATATACTCTTCGCTCAGATCGGCAATCTCGCCGGAGCCGACGCTATTATAGACGGTAGCGTCCTGCGCTGGCAGGAAGAGAAGGAAGAGCGGGTTTATTACACCGGGCCCGACGGAAAAATCTCTTATGAGACGGCTTTTTACAACGCCAAAGTGGATATCACCCTCCGGCTGATAGATGTGAAAACGGGAGAGGTCGTGTGGGCGAACAGTGACTCCTACGAATCTTTTGACATAAGGCACACGATGGAAAGCGCGGTTTACACGACGATGCGGCCGCTGAAAAAACTGCTGCTCGATTAACATTGTTGTTCCGCAGGCATAAATGAAGAAGATATTAAAAATGAAAAGGGCGCTTGTCACCGGCGGCAACAGAGGAATAGGCCGGGCAATAGCTTTGAGTCTCGCAAAAAATGGCGCGGCCGTTTGTATCACCGGCAGAAATAAAAAAACTTTGACCTCATGCCTGAAAGAGCTTAAACGATACAATAAGGATTGTATGGCCTTACCCTGCGATGTCAGGATCGAAAAAGAACAGAAAAAAGTGTTCGGCCGGATAATGGATAAATATAAAAAGCTGGATATCTGTATACCGAATGCCGGGGAGGCGACTCTCGCTTCCGCCACCCAGACCTCGCTGGAGCAGTGGAATCATGACATAGGCATCAACCTCACGGGCGTTTTTATCACCGCGAAGGAAGCCATGAAGATAATGATGAAGCAGAAATCCGGCAATATCATAGGCATAGTTTCCAAGTCCGGAAAGGGGGCCGCTTATTTAAGGGCGGCTTACGGCGCGTCGAAATGGGGAGCCCTCGGCTTTCTGAAGAGTCTGGCTATTGAGGGCAGAAACAATAATGTAAAAGTGTCGGCGATATGCCCCGGCTGCGTAGCGACCGATTTTCAAAAAGGGAATCCCTCCGGGATGGAATGGATGATGTCGGCTGATGCTGTGGCGCAGGCCGTTCAGTATATTCTGTCCTTGGAGGACAAAGCATACGTGGATGAACTGGTGCTGTCGACTTGGGAACGGCCTGCTGATAAGCGCGGATAGAGCAGCTGTTGCATATTAGGGCTTTTTTTTATATTTTAGCAGGGGAGATGATTCGGACGGCCGCCCGCTCAGGCGGGAGGAAAGTCCGGACTTCACAGAGCACGGCAACCCGTTGTTAAAGCGGGGGGCTCCGCAAACCTTTTGGCGAGCGGAGTACGGAAAGTGGCACAGAAACCAGGTACGGGCCCGCGTAATGCGGGTGCCGTAGTGAAAAGGCTAAACCCTGCCGGAAGCAAGGCCAAGCAGTCCCGTTGTTTTTCTTCGCGGAAAAACGCAAGCTGCTCGTTTGGAATACGGGACGGGTAGGCCGCATAGATGAATGGCCGTTAGAACAGAATCCGGCTTATGGAATCATCTCCCCGAGAAAAGGAGGAAAAATGGGAAGGGATATGGTAAATCTGATTTTCATCAGCGTTATCCTTTTTTTGTCTTTGTGGGAAACGGCGGGAATATATTTGGCCCGGACAAGGGGCTTGACGCGCAATGTTTCAAGGCTGCTCACGCATTCGCTCATCCTCACCTTTTCGGTTGTGGCCCTGATCCAGATCCTTTTCTGGGAAGACGCCCTGAACTCTCTTTTCAGGCAGACCGTCGCGGCTCCGGTGGCGGCCGTTCTCTTTTTCATGTTTGTCCTGGCATTCGCCGAGTCTTTCTCGGCCGCGAAAGCGAGATTGACAGGCCTGACAAAGAATATTTCAAGAACACTCACTCATGGAGTCATATGCGTTCTGGTTGGCGCTCTCTTTTTCAGAATCATCTGATTTGTCCCCACAGCTCTGTTTTTACATCTTGCGCGGGTTCTGAAATTATGTTAGCATTTCGCAGTTTTTAAGGAGGTTCAGAATGAACATTTATGTTGGTAATTTGGCATGGGGTATGGCGGACGAAGATTTGAAGAGCGCTTTTGAAGAGTTCGGCGAAGTCACTTCCGCGGTGGTCATTAAAGACAAATTCACGGGACGCTCAAGAGGTTTCGGATTTGTTGAGATGACTTCAGAAGAAGCGGGCGACAAGGCTATTGCCGCTCTTAACGGAAAAGATCTGAAGGGAAGAGAGGTTAAAGTAAACAAAGCAAAACCTCGCGAAGAGAGATAAATTTTCGCGCGACACATATTTCGTAACACAAGGTTTACACCGTTTGTTTGAAATGCCGCGGAGAGGAATAGTATCTTCTCCGCGGTTGTGTCATTTATAGATACTTTTTACTCAGTTTGTTTTGTCAGACGATGTCTTTTTTTGAAATTTTTCCGGTTGCCGTTCTCGGAAAGTCTTCCACAAAAATTATGTGGTGCGGCACCTTATAATTGGCCAGGCGCTTGCGGCAGAAAGCTATGATTTCGGATGAACTTATTTCATTTTGTTTTTTTATGTAGGCAACAGCCACCATTGTGTCTTCTTTTAACTTCTGTCCTTTAACGGCGGCTTCTTCTATCTGGGGCAAATTGCGCAGAACATTTTCTATTTCGCGGGGATAAACATTGAGGCCTCGGCAGACAAACATGTCTGTTTTTCTGTCCATTATTTTTATGTAATCGTCTTCATCTTTAAAGCCGAGATCTCCGGTGTACAGCCATCCTCCACGCAGGGCGTTTTTTGTGGCCTCGGGGTACTCAAAATAACCTTTCATCACATTATCGCCTTTGATTATGAGTTCCCCTATTTCATTTACGGGCATTTCTTTGCCTTCGGAATTGACAATTTTTATCTCTATTCCCGGCAGAGCTTTTCCTATATAGCCGGGTTTTCTCAATTCCGGCGGATTAAATGTCACAACCGGAGCCGCTTCTGTGAGGCCATAGCCTTCAAGAATACTTTTGTGGAATTTTTTTTCAAAAGAGGCAAGGACATTTACGGGAAGAGCGTCGGCGCCGCTGACAAAATAATTTACCGACCATAGGGCTATTCTCCCGATGAGAGACGGCACTTTTACAAAAAGGGAATAGACCTGCGGTATGCTGACGAAAAGGGTGATTCTTCTTTTGAAAATCAGTTTCAGAAATTTCGGGCCTTTAAGTATTCGCGGAAGAAGCACGACGCTCCCCCCATGAAGCACGGGTAGCAGAAGGCAAACGGTCAGAGCGAAAGAATGAAACAAGGGAAGGAAGCAGATTGCCCTGTCTTTGTGGTTTACGGCCACAACCCCCCGGCAGCTTTCAACATCGCTCAGAAAATTTCTGTGGGTGAGAATAGCGCCTTTCGGGTGGCCCGTTGTGCCCGATGTATAGAGAATCGCGGCTGTGTCTTCCGATGAAATCTCTTCGCCGTCTTCCGCTGTGTCGGGGAGAGTCAGATTGTCCCACGAAATAATTCCCTTTATGTTGTTGGCTTCTTCTGTTATTCTTGTGAAGTGCTCTTTGAAAGAGTCATCGCTTATGAGGATGAGAGCCCTGGAGTCGTTGAGAATGTATATCAGCTCATCGGTGGTGTAGAAAAAATTGAGAGGTACCATGGCGGCGCCGATTTTCCAGCAGGCGAAAAAAGAATAAATCAGTTCGGGTTTGTTTCTCAGGAGCACCGTCACGTTGTCGCCTTTCTTTATGCCTTTGGCCTTAAGAAGTTTGGCAAAACGGTCTATTTTATCAAGGACTTCCGAAAAATTGAAGCTGTCGTCTTCGTAAAAGACAGCCGTTTTCTTAGGGAATTTTTCCACCGCTTTTTTCAGCGCTGTGTATAAATTCATAGACATACGGCAATATAATAGCTTTTTCCGGATCATTTGTTAATGGTATAAGCGGAACCCTGCCTACCGGTTGCACATTGCTTTTACGCGGTTTTGTCGGCGGAAAAAGAAACTGCTATAATCGTTTTATGAAATGTTTAACAGCGGGCCACAGGGGCGCGAAAGCTTTAGCCCCCGAAAACACTCTTAAAGCTTTCCGTATAGGTTTTGAGAAGGCCGATGCCGTAGAATGCGACGTGAGGTTGACGAAAGACGGTTTTCTCGCCGTGATACATGACGGTTATTTGGCGAGAACAGCGAGCCGTCCGGGGAAAGTTAAGGATTTTACGATGGCAGAGCTGGCCGCTTTTGACGCGGGTGATGGGGAGAAAATACCCGCCCTTGAGGATGTTATAAAACTTGCCGCGGCTTTTTCTAAAACATTGATTATAGAGATAAAAACAGACAGAGGAGATTCGTCTGAAGCTCCTGCCCTGGCTCTTCAAAAAACATTTTCCTCTTTTGAGAATCTTCCCGGAATAATGGTCTGCTCGTTCAATCACAAAACGCTGAAAAATGTCAGGAAGATCATGCCGGAAATAAAGATAATAGCCACAATGAAAAAAGGTATGAGCGAAGCCGAGATAGAAAAGGCCCTTGACGATTTGTCGCCGGAGGGCGTGAGCGTTGAGCTCCGGGGCTTGACTCCGGCGCTCGCCGCGAAAATAAAAGCCGGGGGTATGTTTCTGCAGGCCTGGGTTGTGAATGAGGACAAGGATTTCAGAACAATGGAGGCGATGGGCGTTGACTGGGTGTACACGGATTTTCCGGGGAAGTTCGGCAGATGAGAAATAAACTGACGGAAGGCTCCATCCTAAAAGCCATTTTCATGTTGTCGTGGCCCGTGGTGGCGGCCAACATGCTCCAGACGGTTTACAATCTCACGGACGCTTTTTGGGTGGGTCGGCTGGGTGAGGCGGCCGTGGCCGCGGTTTCATTTGCTTTTCCTATTCTTTTTCTCCTCATCTCCATAGGTGCGGGCCTGTCAATAGCCGGTACGGTGCTGGTCGCTCAGTATAAGGGCGCCGGGGATGATGAGATGGCGGGTTACATCTCGGCACAGACACTGATGATGATAACAGGGGTATGTCTTTTCATATCCGCGGCCGGATATATTTTTACGCCCTTCCTGATATCTCTCACGGGCGCGGAAGCCGAGGTGGTGCCGGGCGCTGTTTCTTATCTTCGGGTTTCATTCGTGGGGCTGATATTTCTGTTCGCTTTTTTTGTTTTCCAGTCGCTCCTTCGCGGCGCGGGCGAGGTGAAGCTTCCCATGTACATCGTTCTTGTGACGGTGATACTTAATTTTGCCGCGGATCCGATATTCATAATGGGCTGGGGGCCCGTTCCGGCATGGGGTGTGGCGGGGGCTGCGGTGTCGACGATATTAACGCAGGCCTTGGCGGCTATCGCGGCTTTGGCGATGCTGCTGAGCGGAAAATACGGCATAAAGATGAAAGCCGGTTATTTCAGGCCGGAACAGGCTCTTATGAAAAAAATATTCCTGCTCGGCCTGCCGTCTTCTCTCGAGCATTCCGTCAGAGCTTTCAGTTTTACGCTCATGGTGTTTCTCGTCGGGGCCTTCGGCACCGCCGCTGTAGCCTCTTACGGTATCGTCACGAGGCTCATAAGTTTTATAATCATGGCCGCCGTGGGCGTGGCCATGGCTACGACAACGCTTGTCGGGCATAACATCGGCGCGGGAAATAACCGGAGGGCGAAGAAAATAGCCCTGACGGCATCGCTTTTCACCTTTGCCGTTATGACCATTGCGGGAGTTGTCTTCTGGTTTTATTCCGCTCCGCTGACGGCCTTTTTTATTTCAGGCAGCCCGGGTGTTGTTAAAGAGGGCTCGGATTTCATAAGAATAGTTTCGCTCACTTTCGGCTTTGCCGGCCTTCAGATAGTGCTGGGCGGAGCCTTCCGCGGTTCCGGCGACACTTTCGCGGCGATGCTCCTGACGATGCTCACATTCATAGTCCTGCGTTTTTTCAGCGCCTACGGGCTCTCATTTTTCTGGGCGCAGAAAGGCATCTGGTGGTCGTTTCCGATAAGCAACATCGCCGGCGGCCTGGCCGCCGCGGCGTTTTTTGTCTGGGGCGGCTGGATGAAAAAAAACCTTACGGATGATTTTATTCTCAAGCGCGAAGAACTTGAAGAAGCTCTGCCTCAGGAATAAAGAATATTAAGGACGTCCCCTTTTTCCATGGTTTCCGGTTGAACTTGTTTAGACGCGGGATATTAATTATAATACGCGAATATGTGTTTGCGCTTGTAATATAAGGGGGAGTCATGGGGTTAAAAATTTTGCTCGACGGACAACTGGTGGAAAAAGAAAACGCTAAAATATCCGTCTTCGATCACGGCCTTCTTTACGGCGACGGTATTTTTGAGGGAATAAGGGCGTATTCGGGCAGGGTGTTCCGTCTGAAAGAACACATAGACAGGCTCTACGATTCCGCCAAAGTCATAATGCTGGAAATCCCGGTGGATAAAGAGAAAATGGCAGCGGATATAAAAACAGTACTCCGCGCTAATTCTCTCACTGACGGCTATATAAGGGTCGTTGTCACGCGGGGCGTTGGCGACCTTGGCCTCGATCCGCGGAAATGCCCGAAGGCCTCTTATTTCATAATAGCCGACAACATATCACTTTATTCTGACGAGCTTTACAAAAACGGCCTTGAAATAGCCACGGTGTCCACGAGGCGCAATATTCCCGAATCTCTGAACCCCCGTGTCAAATCGCTGAATTATCTGAACAACATAATGGCGAAAATAGAAGGCACGCAGAGGGGCGTGGCCGAGGCTCTGATGCTGAATTCCCAGGGTTATGTCGCGGAATGTACGGGAGACAATATTTTCATAATCAAAGACGGTGTCATCACCACGCCGCCGGCCTCGGCCGGGGCTTTGCTGGGCGTCACACAGGAGGCGGTTATAGAGCTCGCGCGGAAAAGAAAGATAGAGGTAAGGAAAGAATTGTTCACCAGATACTGCGTGTTCACAGCCGACGAGTGCTTCCTCACAGGCACGGCCGCCGAGATAATACCGGTTGTGGCCCTTGACGGAAGAAAGATAGGCGACGGCAAACCCGGCGGGATCACGACGGGCCTTATCGCGGACTTCAGGAAGCTGGCCAACAGCACGGGCGAGGTAATATAACCCGGATTATCCGCGAATGAGAACATTTCCTGTCATCATTTTATGATCTGCGATATCTGTAAAGTCAATCCGGCCTCGGTTCATTTCACCTCTTTCCACGGAGGCGCTGTGACGAAGATGCACATCTGCCACAGTTGCGCCGTGAACATGGGGGTGTTTGACGTGAATATGCAGGAGAAGTCCTTTGACATCCTCGGCAAATTCCTTTCGGCGCTGGCTCTTCCCGGGACTGTGTCCGACCGGAAATGCCGCGCCTGCGGAAAAACACTCTCGGAATTCCGCGAAGACGGCAAGCTCGGCTGTCCGGAGTGCTGGGAGACTTTCCGCGAAAACCTGGAACCGCTCCTCAAAAAAATACACGGCCACGCTCTGCACAAGCAAAGCGCCGAAAAAACAAAAGATACCCGCGTGAGCGCTCTTCAGAAAAAACTTCAGGAAGCGATCGGCCGGGAGGACTATGAAGAGGCCGCGAAGATCAGGGACAGGATCAAGGCGCTGAGGTGCAAAAAATGATCTTTTCGGATCTCGCCTCAAAAAGCATACGCTGGCAGAGCTCGGAGCCGGGAAGTCATTTTGTGTCCACGAGAGTCCGGTTCGCCCGGAATCTGAAGGATCATTATTTCCCCAACAGGGCCGGCGCCTCCGAGCAACTCAAGGTACGCAAAGAAGTTTTTAAAGGGGTCAGCGGCATTCCCGGGTGGAAAGACGCCGCCCGGCTCGAACTGGAAGAGCTGGATATAGTCGACAGAAAATTTCTCATAGAACGGCATCTGGCCAGTTATGACCTTGTTTTTACGGATCGCGTGGCGGGGCTGGTAATGGGAGATGATGCCGCGATAATGGTGAATGAAGAAGACCATTTGAGGATACAGGTTCTCAGCCCCGGCCTTTCTCTTGAGAAGACTTTTGAGGAGGCCTCGGCCATTGAAAAGAAGATCCGCGCCGCTTTTGATTTCGCCCGTAACGATGATTTCGGTTTTTTAACCGCCTGTCCGACAAACGCGGGTACAGGTTTGAGGATATCCTTTCTGGCGCATCTGCCGGCGCTCGTGCTGAGCGGTTACATAGGGGAAGTGATAGATTCGCTGGCCAGGGTGGGTGTGGCATCCCGCGGCGTTTACGGCGAGGCGACCAAGCCGCTCGGGGGATTTTTCCAGATATCCAATCAGGTGACGCTGGGCGTTTCCGAAAAGGATATAATTGAGAAACTCACGGCGATCTCCAAACAGATAGAAGACGCGTCGGATAAGGCGAAGGATGAGCTGATCAGCAAAAGAAAAACGGAGCTGGAAGACAGGATATACAGGAGCTACGGAATTATCCAGTATGCCAGAAGGATATCTTACGAGGAACTCATAAGCAGGATATCCGACATAAGACTGGGTTTGAGCATGGGGCTGGCTCTGCCGATCGGCGGTGACAGATTGAACGATATGCTCTTCCTCTCCCAGCCCGCTCACATAGAAGAGAGGAACGGCGCGCCCATAAACGCGGATGAAAGAGATGAGAAGAGGGCTGATTTTTTAAGGGAGATAATGGGGTGAAAACGCTGCAGGATATTATAAAAACTTTATCTGATTACTGGGGGGATAAGGGCTGCGTCGTGGCCCAGCCATACGATGTTGAGAAGGGCGCCGGCACATTCAATCCCATGACCTTTCTGAAGCTCTTTGATAAGGGGCCGTGGAGAACGGCCTATGTCGAGCCCGCCCGACGGCCGCAGGACGGAAGATATGGGGACAATCCCTTCAGGTTATACAAACATTTGCAGTTTCAGGTGATACTGAAACCCGCTCCCGCCGATTCGAGGCTTCTTTATCTCAAGAGCCTGTCCAGGATAGGCATAGATGTTAAAAAACATGATATCCGTTTTCTTGAAGATAACTGGGAGTCGCCGTCTCTGGGCGCATGGGGCAGGGGCTGGGAAGTCCGCTGTGACGGCCTTGAGATAACGCAGTTCACATATTTCCAGCAGGCCGGAGGCATAGAGCTTGAGGATGTGCCGGTTGAGCTGACATACGGCCTTGAGAGGATAGCGATGTTCCTTCAGAAGAAAAAAAGCGTTTATGATATTGATTGGTCGGAAACGGTAAAATACGGGACGCTAAGGAAGGAAGAGGAGAGGCAGTTCAGTGTTTATTATTTTGAGAAGGCCTCGGTTGAGGGCTTAAGAAAAGTCTGCGATTTTTATCTCGGGGAGCTGGAGATGCTGCTTGAAAACAAATTGCCTTTGCCGGCGTACGACTGCCTGCTCAACTTCTCGCACATATTCAATGTCATCGACGCCCGCGGCGGCATAGATCACACAACGAGGGCGGACATGATAAAACAAATGAGGGGATACGCGAACAGGATCGCGCTGATGTATAAAGAAATGAGGGAGCAGTCATGAAAAGCGCCGATTTCCTCGTGGAACTCTGGGTGGAGGACATGCCTGTCGCCGTACAGCTTGAGGCCGAATTCAAACTGAAAGAGGCGGTGGAGAATCTGTTCGAGCGGGAGAAAATATCGGGGAAATTCAAAAAAGCATTTTCCACCCCCCGCAGGCTTGCCGTGTTATTTGAAAATGTGTCGCGTGATATAGAGGAGCAGAAGACCGCCATAAAAGGCCCGCCGGACAAGATCTCTTTTGATAGCGAGGGAAAGCCGTCTAAAGTGCTTGAAGGTTTCCTGAGTAAGTATTCCGCCGATTGCGCTGATATAAGGGTCAGGGAAACGGACAAGGGAAACTATGTTTTTCTGGAAAAAACCGTTCCTCCGAGATCCAGCGAACAGGTCATAAGAGAAAATATAGCGCTTGCTCTTGAAGGGATTAAATTTTCAAAAACCATGAGATGGGGCGCTCATTCTTTCCCGCGGCCGGTGAGAAATATTCTGGTGATGTTCGGTAAAAAAGCTTTGAAGCTGGACTGCTTCGGTATCCCCGGCTCTAAAACCAGCAGGGCTTTCATGGGAGAGAATATCAAAATAGAATCGCCCGCTCTGTATGAGAAAAATCTTAAATCTTCAAGGATTCTCGCTGACAGGAAAACGCGGCGTGATTTTTTTGAGGAACAGCTTAAAGATGCCCTGAAAGCGCCTCTCTATTCAAATCCATCGGCTGAATTAACGGAGGAAACGGCGGGTATCTGCGAATATCCCCGGGTTCTGACCGGAAGTTTTGACGAGAAGTTCCTTGAACTGCCGCATGAATTCCTGAAGGTGACGCTTGAATTCCACCAGAAATGTTTCGCCGTTTATGACAAAAAAGGCATGGTCAACCAGTTCATATTCGTTGTTGACGGGGTTTCGGATAATGCCCGCGAGGTGAGGGACAACTACGAGCGATGCGTCACCGCGCGCTTTGAAGACACAAAATTCTTTTGGGAGAACGACAGAAAGAAAAAACTCGTTGAATATTATGATGATCTTAAGCATGTCAATTACATGGGTAAATTCTCCACGCTTTACGAGAAAGCGGAAAGAATAATACGGGACTCGGGGGAACTGGCGAAAATTTACTGTCCGAATGAGACCGGGGAAGTGAGAAAAACAGCTAAACTTCTTTACTGCGATATTGTCACCCAAACGGTGGGGGAATTCCCCGGATTGCACGGTATGGCGGGGCAGTATCTGTTATGGGGCGAAGCCGAAGACCCCGTCAGGGCGCGTGAGGAGTCTTCCTCATTGAGAGACGCTGTGACGCTCGAAGGATTGAATAATGTTTCCGCTGTCTGCGGACTGGCCGAAAGGCTCAACACGCTGAAATCATTTTTTTTCGCAGGTATGATTCCCTCAACATCCAAAGACCCCTACGGTTTAAGGCGAGCCGCTGACGGGGCGGTGAGCATGCTCGCGGAAACGGAAGGCGCTGATTTTAAACTGCCGGAAATAT
>VMTH01000108.1 GCA_013791745.1 Candidatus Omnitrophota bacterium | reverse complement strand
TATGATAATTCCGCGCCGGTATCATCGGCGACATATCCTGTAAACGGCGGGCATTATGTTGATGTGGACTCAATCACGGGAACGGCCTCAGACGGTGTTTCGGGAGTGAATGAGGTCAACATCCGATTAAAGAGGCCGGCGGATAATAAATACTGGGACGCCGTGGGTTCATCGTGGACATTCAGCGCCGTCTGGAGCACCGCCACAGGAACGACGAACTGGAGTTTTAACGCAATCCCGGTCATCTGGTCAACCGGCAGCTATAGTATTCAATCAAGAGCGAAGGATGCTGCGGGAAATTGGGAGACGCCGACAAGTTCAACAACATTTGATATTGTTTTCGCGACTCCATCCGCGCCGTCAGGTTTTAATGGTGTGGCGATGACGGCGACATCAATAAAATGGATATGGAATGATGTCGCGAACGAGGACGGCTATTATATTAGGAGTTCTACGGGAGGGCTTTTCAAAACTCTTCTCGCAGATGCAACTTCATGGCTGGAAGGATCGCTCAGCGTAAACACCTCGTATCAGAGGTATGCCGAATCGTATAATGCCAGCGGCTCAAGCGGCTCGGCATCGGTTACCAGATACACGCTGGCGAATAATCATTCCGGATTATCATTTTCAGGTATTACAGGATCAAGCGCTACTTTTCAATGGACCCACGGTAATCCGGCATACACGAGGTGGGGGATTTACAGGTCAACGGATAATTTTGCAACAAGCACAACGACAGTTAAAGATTTCGCCGCGAATTATACAAGCAGCGCTTATACTGATACCGGGCTGACCGATTTAACAACCTATTGGTATAAGGTTCAGGCGTTTAATGGCGACGGCATCGGCTCCCTGTTCAATAATATCATATCAACGAAAACCCCGGACGGAACTCCGCCGACAGTTGGAATAATAAAACCGGCCGCCGCTTATGTCAATAGTTTAGCGCAGATAGCCGGAACCGCGGCGGACAACGGGGGGATAAATTCTGTTAATGTTGAAATAAAGAGGAACTCGGATAATTCTTATTTTGATTCGGCGGCATGGGTGACCGGGCAGACATGGCTGTCCGCGAGCGTTTATACGAGTTCATGGACATATTCGGATGTTGATCTCGCATGGATCAACGGTTCAAGTTATACCATAACCGCGCGCTCCTGTGACACCGCTCTTATATATTCCTCGACGGTATCAGCGGCGTTTACATACGATATAGATTTGCCGATATCCGCGGTGACACATCCTGTGGAGAGCGGCAAGTACGATTTTGTCACGCAGATAACAGGCACTTCGGCGGATACGGTTTCCGCGATAAACACGGCTGATATAAGTATAGAGAGAAAGGATGATGCGAAATATTGGAACGGGTCATCGTGGGTCGCGGGGCAGTCATGGTTAGCCGCGCCGCCCTCAGACGGCGCTTACGACACTCTGACGGAGAACTGGAAATTTGATATAGCGTATTCCACAGACGTGTTTTCGTCAACGGGGACATATGTGGTTTCGTCAAGAGCGCGGGATGTAACGCAGAACTATGAAACAGCGTTATCATCAGTGACATTTGAAATAGTGTTCTCAACACCTCCGGCCGTCGGCGGAATTCAGGGAGTTGCCGTTGCGACAGACAGCATTAACTGGTCTTGGAGCGATATAATTGAGGAAGACAATTACAGGATTAAGAGCAGCACCGGCGGCATAATCAAAGATGCCCTGGCCGCGGACACAACATTTTGGATAGAGAAAGTGCTTTCCGCGAATACCACGCGCTGGGTTTATGTTGAGGCGTATAACTTGATCGGTTCGAGCGCTTCTCCGTCCCCGGTGGTATATACACTTGCGGATATTCCTGCGATATCAGGATTCAGCGGAGTGTGGTATACAAGCGCGACGGTAACGGTAGGGGTAAACGCAAATCCGGATGGAACGGAGTATTATGTTGAATGCGGCACCGCTTCAGATTTTTCGGTCACTGATCAAATAAGCGGCTGGATAGCGTCGGACAACTGGCCGGTTTCTTCGCTTGCCGACGACACAACCTATTATTTCAGAGTGAGAGCGAGGAACGGCGATGCCGTTCTCACGGATTTTTCCTTAACGGCCGCGACGACCACACTTTACATAGACCTCGTTTCTCCCACGGTGGGGATAACGGAGCCGGTTAACAATTCATATGTGAACGCTAATGCTTTGACACAGATCAATGGAACCTGCGCGGACGATGTGGCGGTTTCGACGGCTGCGATAAGAATTTTTAATCAGATAAACGCGAATTACTGGAATAACAATACGACGATTTGGGATGCTACGCTAACGCCTGAAACTGCCTGGTTCGCGCCAACGCTTTCGGCCGGCGGGACATTCTGGTGGTTTAATTCTCCGGGCTGGGCGGACACAAAGGTTTATGAAATCAGCGCAAAGGCGAAGGATACGGCCGGCAACTGGTCGGCGGTTTTTTCAACGGCTGTTTTTACCTACGATGTCACGAAGCCGAATTCTGCCGTGAGCGTTCCGGAAAACGGAATGAAACTCACCACATTGACAAGTCTCGGCGGCACGGCAGCGGATGCAACATCCGGAATTTCGCAGGTTAAAATTCAAATCACGGATCTGACGCAGGGAGCGACATACTGGAACGGCAGCGGTTGGGTGGAAACTTCCGCGTGGCTCCCCGTAAGCGGGGTCGACCCCTGGTCGTACAGCTTTGTTGACGGCGACTGGACAGAAGGACATATTTATAAAATACAGTCTCAGGCGACGGATGCCGCGGTGAACATAGAGTCCGCCGTTAATCAAAGCACTTTTACTTTCAGCAAAGCCGGAGTTAAACTGCAGGTTCTTCTTCCCGGAGAGACAGCCACGCCGGGCATAGCCCCGGGTAAAATAGGAACGCCTTCTGTTCAGACAGCTGGAGTGGCTTTCAGCGTGACGGTAAATGCCGTTGACGATTTGTGGAATGTCGCGGTGAATGCGGTTGCGACAGCGCAGATAACGACCAGCGACCCGAACGATACAGAGCCGGGTTCTTCGACGATGATAAGCGGAACGAAGATATTATCCTTGACAATGGTGACTGCCGGAACGGCTACTATAACAGCAACTGATACCGATGGAACGCCGCTGACTTCAGATATAAGTCCTGTGGTGACGGTTAATCCCAATACGGCGGCGAAACTGCAGGTTATTGCCCCCGGCGAAACAGCAGCCGCCGGTACGGGCGGCGGGAAAACGGGAACGCCTGCTGTTCAGTATGCGGGAGCTGTTTTTACGGTGACGGTCAACGCCTGCGATAATTATTGGAATGTTGTTTCAACGGCTACGACGGTAAATGTAACGACAAGTGATATTGCCGATGCTGATCCCGGTAATATAGTTCTTACGGCGGGCACGAATAATGTCAATGTAACGCTTGTAACGCCCTCGACGGGCACGCTGATAACAGCCTCGTCCGCCGGTTATACGGACGGCGTTTCGGCTTATGTCGTGGTGAGTTCAACAGATGTGGTACCGCCGACGGTGGGAATAACGGAACCGGCTGCTGGTTACGTAAACAGCCTGGCGAAGATAGCGGGAACCACGAATGATAATATCGCGGTGAGTTCCGTGACTTTGTGGATAGAGAGAGAAGATACTTTTGTATGGGACGGGGGAACATGGACGGGCGCGGGCGTCTGGATACCGGCGGATAATGTGTATATTTCGTCGTGGTCATACACGACCGCTGTTTCCTTGTCGGCCGGAGCAAGTTATACGATTATCGCAAAAGCGCAGGATACATCAGGCAACTGGTCAACGGTTTATTCAACTGTAACATTCACTTATGATATTTCGCTGCCGACATCCGCGGTGACATATCCTGTGGAGAGCGGTCAGTACACGGATGTCACGGGCATTACAGGAACTTCTACGGACACCGTTTCGGGAGCGTGGGCGACAAAAATAAAAATATTCGCATTGACCGGCCCGTACATAGGCGCGTGGTGGCAGGACGGCACAGGCTGGCAGGGGGCGGAATTCTGGAATGACGCATCCGGCACAGCTTCGTGGAGTTTTGACACCTCAATGATAGGATGGCCGGCGGGGACTTATAATATTCAGTCAAAAGCTCAGGATGTGGCCGGCAACTGGGAAGTGCCGGTAAGTTCGGTAACATTTGAGATTATTCCTTCCACGCCTGCCGCTCCGGCGGGTTTTGCGGGTATTGCGGCTTCTCCATCGAGCATACGCTGGAACTGGGCAGACGGCGCCGACGAAAACGGCTATAAAATTCTAACGGATACAGGGGGGCTTGTTGCCGTCCTTGCCGCCGGTACGACATTTTATATTGAAAGCGGATTCGGCGTGAATACGCAGTATACGAGATATGCGGAAGCTTATAACACGGCCGGTTCAAGCGTATCAGCCGTATCCTCTGTCTATACGCTGGCGTATCCGCCTCTCACCACGGCGGTTGTCGCTTCATCTACGGGTTCTGTCACTATAACATGGCAGGATAACTCAAATCCCGCCGGAACAAGATGGGGAATAGAAAGGTCTACGGATAATTTCGCGACCTCGACACCTTTGAAAGTTTTTGCGGATAATTATACGGCAATAGGTTACACGAACACCGGACTTTACAGCAACACGACTTATTATTACAGGGTCAGGGCATACAACGGCGGCGCCGTTGCCACCGCTTTTGACAGCGCCGTTTCCACGGTAACGGCATCTGTTCCGCCTCCGGCCTCGCCTGCTGCTTTTTCCGGAACCGCAATGGATTCGGCGTCTATTATGTGGACATGGACGGATAGTTCGGCTAACGAAAACGGTTTTAATATAAAGACGGCGACGGGCGGCGTTGTCGCCGGACTTGCCTCCAATACAACTTACTGGCTGGAAAGCGGGTTGAATGTCAATACGAGCTATTATAGATATGCGGAAGCTTATAATGCGTCCGGGTCAAGTGCCGCGGCGGGTTCTCTGGTCTACACCTTTGCCAATCCCCCGTCGGGAAGTTATGTTTCGTCTGTATCAAGCGGCAGCGTGACTTTGACATGGTCGATCAATGGCAATCCCGGGGGAACGGAGTATTATACAGAGTGCGACACATCCCCGGCATTTGTTTCTCCCGACGGAAACAGCGGCTGGATAATCGCGACATCTACGGCGTACTTTACTTTTGTATCACTGAGCGCGGAAACCACTTATTACCTGAGGGTGTGCGCTCGGAACGGGTGGGGCGTTATTACTTCTTATGACAGCGTGGCAGCGATGACGGCGGCCGCGGAAGTGGTTGTTTCCACGCCCGCCGCTCCGACGGTGTTTTCAGGCGCCGCGCAGAGCGCCTCGTCTATCATGTGGACATGGACGGTCAATTCTTCCAATGAAGACGGTTTTTATCTTAAGAATTCGTCTGATGCAGTTGTGCAGACGCTTCCCGCGGGCGCGACTTTTTATCTGGAAACGGTGCTCGGCGTAAACACCGAAAATTACAGATATCTGGTTTCGTATAATACCGCAGGGGAAAACGCCTCAATTCCTGCCGCCGTCTATACTCTGGCGAATGCGCCGTCGGCTTTCACCGTGACGGTCACTTCCTGCGCGGTGACGCTGGATTGGTCCGCCAACGGCAATCCCGCCGGCACGGATTACGATATAGAGTGGTCAACGGCTGGGGATTTTTCCGTCACGGATTATGCCACGACGACGGATGTTTCCTATCAGATAACTCCTCTTTTGAGTGAAACAACATACTATGTCAGGGTCAGCGCCTTGAACAGCGACGCATATTCAACGGCCTTTTATGAGACATCGGCCTTTACAGCCGAACCGGATCTGACGGCGCCTTCTGCCGTGAGCGCTTTCACGGCTGAAACGGCGAATATCAAAGGCGCAGTAAAACTTTCATGGACTAATCCCGGCGATGACGGAACGGTCGGGGCAATTCCCGGCGGCGCGCAGATGATAAGGTATGTGACGGGAGCCTCGGCCACGACAATGCCGGATATTATTAAAGACATAGTGCCTGGCACAACGGAAGCGCTGACCGTCAGCGGCCTTGTTCCCGGCGGCGCCTACACATTCTACATAAAAGTGAAAGACAGCGCGGGTAATGTTTCGGGAGAAGTCTCCGCGGCGGCTTCAGCCGGAGCCCAGCCGGTTTTGAAAGTTTACGGTATAACAAGCCCCATAACCGCGGGTGTCAGCAGCGATTTTACGGTTGAGGTGAAGAACGCTCTCGGCGTGACCGACACATCTTACGCGGGCGCCGTTACTTTTGAGAGCAAGATCATGGACGGTTCCTATGCCGGCGCGAATGCCATGGTGTCCTTGCCGGCGGATTACAGTTTCACAAGCGCCGATAGCGGGGCTCATGTTTTCACCGGTGCCGTTTTCCTGGAGAAGGGCGAACTTTACAACTGTTATGTCAGGGTGACGGATACAGGGGATGCGCTCATAACGGGCCAGCAGGTTGTGACCGTTTCGCCTCTTGATTTTATTTCGGGCATCGTCACGCAGAAGGACGGGACGCCGCTGACCGGAGTTTATGTTGAGGCCTATGCCGCGGGATTGTCCACGGGCGTGCCTTTTACGACGATAAACGGCAGTTATACTGTTATAGGCCTTGATATAGGCATCTACACGGTGCGCGCCACATGGACGGGCGCGGGCGGTCTTGAATCCTCGGCTGAAAAACAGGCCTCAAACGGCACCGCGGCCTTTAATTTTACTCTCGGCATTAATTTTGATCTGTCTATTGTGCAGGGTATGGTTTTGGGCCTGAGCGCCTCAAGCATACGCGCGGCGGCAGGCCTTATAATGCCGCGGGCCACTTCGGAGTACGCCTTTGTCGAGATAAGCGCGGGCAGAAAAGTGATGAGAATACCCGTCGCCGCCGACGGTTCTTTCCGCATGGGGAATCTTATACCGGGCAGATACAGCGCAAGGGCATGGGACGGGAGCAGGTATTCAAACAGCGAAACGCTCATTCTTTCAGGCGGCGCCTCCGCGACGGTGAAGTTCACATTCCCGGTCAGCGCCGAGGTTTACTGCTGGCCGAATCCTTTTATTGAATTGAAAACGAATGAAGCAGGTGTGCATATAAGCTATATAGGCTCCAGTTACGGAGCCGACCTTAAAATATACACGATAACCGGCGAGCTGGTGAGGGATACCCGCGATTTCATCGCTTTTACACGGGCGGATTCCCTGACGGGTTATGAATTTATATGGGATCTTAGAAATAATGACCGTCAGGATGTGGCAAGCGGCGTTTATTTCTACACACTGGAGCTCACGGACGCTTCCGGCGGCGTCAGAAAATACAAGGGTAAGATAGGGGTGGTGAGATAATGACATTGATCAAGAGATTCGCGGTTTGTTCGCTTATTGTGTTTTGCGCGCAGGGCGTTTTTGCCGCGGGCATAAGCTCTGCTATCCTGAAAAGGGATGACGCGAAAAGACTGGAGAGAGAGATAAAGAAAAGCGCGGATATTAACGACTGCGACTGGTTCGGCAGGACGGCTCTCATGAGAGCCATAAGGTTCAACGCTCTTGATTGCGCGGAACTTCTCATCGCAAACGGCGCCGGCATAGATACTCGTGACAAAAACGGCTGGACGGCTCTCATATGGGCTTCTGTTGAATGCTCCACCTCGGCGGTAAAAATGCTGCTGGCAAAAGGTGCGGATCCCCACATCCATGACAATCTCGGTTATACCGCGCTCATGTTCGCCGAAGACAAGAACTCCGACGTTATCTGCGCCATGCTGAGAAAGGCGGTGGAAAAGAGCCTTTTAAAAAAAGAGAAGAAGCCCGCCGGCGGGGAAGGGCGGAAGGTAAAATAACATGGGGAAAATAAAGATTTCACGCGCTCTGTTCCCGGCCTTGGCGGCCGCGGCGATGTTTACGGTTACGTGCGCTTTCGCGGGCAGTGTTTTAATAACAAAAACCGCCGTCACGGACAGCGCCGGCGCCGCGAGGACTTTTTTCTCATCGAGTGAGAAAATAAATCTCAGGATAGAGAGCTACTGCAGCGCGGCATATTCGCCTGACAGGATCTATTACAAATTCTATATCAAAAACCCCTCCGGCGCGCAGGTGTTTTATCATGACAGCAATTCCACCGAAGGCAATGTCGGGGCCGGCGCCGCGTCGCTCAGGAATATACCGATGTCTTTTTACAACGGGCCCGGGCTGTATCGTTTCCGCGCGGAACTTGTTGTGGCCGGGAGCGTTGTGGCTTTTGACGAGTCTAAATCCTTTACGGTGTATTCTCCCGTTATCACTCTCACATATCCCTACGACGGCGTCACGGATCTTTTGGATAAGCCCGTTACCTTCCGATGGGTGGCAAGCGGAGCGACTAAATACAGGGTGCGTGTGGCGGATGAGAGATCTTTTTATAATCCGCTGTGGACGCTTGAGACGCCTGCTTCTTACGCGCAGTATCCTCTTAATCCGCCGGAAGACAGACAGCGGCTTTCCGGCGGCACCCAGTACTACTGGAAGGTGGTGGGGCTCTCGTCCGACGGCAGCAGGGTAGCGTCTTCCGACATATACGCCTTCACTCTGAAAAAAGAGGCGCTGTCGGTTTCATACAGGAACCTTGCCGTTACCGGGCTGGAATACGATCCTATGAGCTCGCCTCCGAATAAGGTGATAGTGAAAGCCGAAGTGAGCAATATGGGGAATCAGAGCGAAACGGCCGTTAAGCTGAATCTTTTCGTGGGCGGCATCCTTTCGGGTTTTACCCAGATAAATTCTCTGATGCCGTCACAAAAAACCCCCGCTGTCTTCGAGTTCGGCCCGGTGCATCAGGAAAATATAATAGTCACGGCCATGATAGAGGCCGCGGACGAAAACGCAAAGGACAATGTGCTGACGAAGAGTTTCAGCGTTGATCTGCCGGAATAGTGGATAAATGTCCCGAAAATTACAGGCCGCGTTGTTGAAAGCGGCACGGAAAACGGGATCCCGGGAATAAAGCTGTATCTGGAAGGCCCCGTTACGAGAGACGCCATAAGCGGCGCCGGCGGGCAGTATAAATTTGAAAAACTGATAAAGGGCCAGTATAAAATATCCGCCGTGGTAGAAGGAATAGAAGGCGATGTAATCAGCGTCAATGTGTCGGAAGACAAGGCCTATACAGGAAACAGAATATCCGTCTCGGCCGCCGGCGCCGGCGTGCCGGAAAGCGCAAAAAAAGGGAGTGCTGTCATTAAAGGTCAGGTCACTTCAGGCGAGGCAAAGGATGTCATGCAAAAAGTTACCGTGAGGCTGATGAGAAAAACGCCGGGAGGCGAATACCGCAGCGCCGGCGAGACGCAAAGTTCCGATAAGGGTTTTTATAAACTGATGAACGTCAGGAGAGGGACATATAATCTCATATTTGAAAAAGAGGGCTATAAGAGTGAGATAAAAGAAATAGAAGTGAAAAAAGGCGCGGTCGTCATAATTGACTGTAGTCTCATGGAGAAAACGCTGATAGACGCGCCCGAGGATTATACGGCGGATGAAGCCTGGCAGATAATCAGGGCGAAGATAAAAGACAACAGCGTTCTTTCGGCGCTGGAGGGCTACACGGCTTCGGGCATTGCAATAAACAGCGGCCTGCTTAAAGACGCGCTGGATGCGATAAATGAGGGGAAACTGAAAATCAAAAACGCTGAAGTGGAGATAAGCAGATGAAAATAATTGAAGGCGATCAGGTGTTAAAGAGTTTGAGGATGGCGTTCGCGTCACTGCTGTTATTCGTCATATCATATCCGTCACCGGCCTCCGACGCCTCGCCGCTGGCCGTGATAAGCAAAATGGAAGGGAGCGTTTCCCTGATGAGCGCGGCTTCTAAGTCCGCCGTCTCAGGCGCGGCTTCCGGCGAAAAATGGAGAAAAGCGGGCACGGGTGATTTTCTTTTCCAGGGAGACAGGATAAAAACGGCAAAAAAATCGCGCGCTGTCATTAATTTTATAAGCGGCATAGAAATAGAGGTGAACGAGGAAACGGAATTCGTGATCAAGCTCAGTGAAAAGCAGGGCGACAGAAGAGAAGAAATGGATATGATCCTCGGCGAGATACTTTCAAAGGTGCGCAAGGGCGCCGATTACAGCGTCCGGACGCCCCAGGCGGTGACAGCCGTGCGGGGAACAAAATTCGGCGTGCGTGCTTCAGGGAATATCACCGAAGTCTATGTTTTTGAGGGCATGGTTGACGTTTTTAACAGTTACGGAAAGATCCTCTGCAAAGAGGGAGAAAAAACAAGCGTCGGGGCAGGGGCATCCCCCTCCCCGCCCGCGCAATTGGAAAAAGAGGATATGAGTAAAAAATCTTTGTGGACGGGCAAACAAAAGCAAGAGCTGGATGTGGAGATGGAGCTTAAAAGCGAAAAGGGCTTCATCGCGGGGCTGCCTGTTGAGGTGAGCCTTAAAGCCCCCGCCCAATATGACGGGAAGATAGATGTAAAAACATCCTCCAAAGATTTTGAGCTTTCCGCTGCCGGAAAGAAGTGGCGGGGCGCGGCGCGTTTCAAAATGAGCGGGGGCGCTCTCACATTCTACTGCAGGAAAAAGCGTCCGGGGCCCGGCGTGATGACCATAGACAACGACGATATAAAGACATTGATAACGGCAGTTAATTTTGATGAGGCAAAAGAGAAAAAACTCAAACTGAAACTTGACGACGGCCGTGAGATGGATATCCAATTCAAAAAATAATCTGATTGCGCGGGCTCTGTCGATTTATTAAAATCACGCTATGGTGAAACTTGAGACATTCAGGCCTTTTATTTACGCCGCCGGCAGGGACAAGAGCGCTTTTATAGCGCCGCCTTATGATATTATCAGCGCGGCCGCTCAAAAAAAACTTTACCGTAAACATCCTAAGAATGTTGTGCGTCTCATACTGGGGAAAAAATATTCCCCGGACAACGCCCGGCGAAACAGCTATACGAGAGCCGCTGATTTTTTTAAAAAATGGACTGATGAGAAAACCATTATTCCCGGCGAGCCGGGTGTTTTTATATTGAGGCAGGACTTTGAGCTTTTCGGGAAGAAATACCGCCGCGAGGGAATCGTCGCCCGCCTCGACTGGAGCCGCACATCTGCCGGGAGTATAATACCGCATGAGAAAACCCATAAAAAACACCGCCTTGACCGCAGCCGTCTGCTCAATGCCCTTCCCATGAATTTTTCTCCCGTCTTTCTGATAACGGAAGGCGTGTCAGAGCGCATTAGAAAAGCTTTCAGGGCCGCGAAGAAGGAATCTTTTTACAGTGTTCCCGGAGAGAAAGGCGCGCTCTCCCGCGTTCCGGCGGCTCAGAGTGCCGGCCTGCTCTCATTCTTAGGTAAAAAGAAATTCGTCATCGCCGACGGCCATCACCGCCTCAGGGTTTCACGGGAGAATTTCGCCAAAGACCGCTCTGCCGGATATCTCATGGTTTATATATGTGATTTTTCGGATGAGGGATGCCTCATCCTCTCGCACGCCGACAGAAAAACCCCTTTTGATAAAAACGCCGTCAGGGAGGTGATGAGGACCGGAAAGTTGATGGGGCAGAAATCCACATTTTTCTGGCCTAAGCTGCCTTCGGGTTTGCTGATTCATCCGGTAAAGGAAGTCAAAGATGAAAAATAAAACGCGCGCTATCTCCGCCCTGCTATTATCGTTCTGTTTGTTTATTCCTGCCTCTGCCCGCGCCGCCGCCGGCGCGGAAGTGGAGTCCGGGAATAATTCAATGTTTCATTATCTTCTTTACGGGAGGTATTTCAGGGAGGGCAAGTATCTTGAGGGCCTCGCCGAACTTGAAAAAGCCATGTCGCTGGATCCGGGATCTGTGTTCCTGATAGAAGAGGCTCTGCCTGTTTATTTTGATATGGGCAATTACGATAAGGTTATGGAAATTGCCCCGGAGCTTCTTAAGAAAAGCAATAAGAATTTTTCGGCGTTTTTTTATATAGCCAGCGTTCATGAGATAAGGGACAACACGGATAAAGCGGTGGATTATTATCTCCGCGCGGCGGAATTAAAGCCCGGCAGCGCCGATGTTGGTTTTTCATTGGGCAGGATATATATGAAAAAAGAATTGTACGACAAGGCGGAGATCCATTTTGTGAACGCGGTTCAAAGCGAGCCCGACAACCCTATAATGAGACTCACTCTCGCCGTTTTTTATGAAGCGGCGAAAAAATGGGACAAGGCGGTCCAACAGTATAAGGCGCTGGCCGAGCTCGATGAGGATTCCGTGAATCCACTTCTGAAAATAGGCGAGATACACGGCAGAAACGGAAAATACGACGAGGCAGAAGCTGTTTTTCTCAAGGTTCTTGAAAAGGAACCCGATAATTTTTCAGTTATTGCGGCGCTGGCCGGAATTTATGAGAAGCAGAAGTCGTGGGAAAAACTCCGGGATGTGCTGCTTAAAATACATATCGTGCAGGATGACTATCCCGAAGTTGAGATGTACCTTGGCCTGGCTTATCTGAACCTTGGAGATAAAAAAAACGCTGAAGAATATTTCAGCAGGGCCGTGAACATAAATCCGGAAAACGCGCCGGTATATTATTCGCTTGCGCTGATATATATGGACGCTAAGGATTACAGCAAAGCCCTGGACGCCCTGGAAAACTCGGAGAAATACGGCGGCGAAAACACTGAGATTTATTTTCTTAAAGGCGTTTGTTTTGATTCGCTCGGCAACAAAACCATAGGCCATGAGGCCTTTGAAAGGGCCATAGAAAAAGACCCCGAGAATCACAGGGCTTTGAATTATCTCAGCTACAGCTGGGCGGAGGCCGTGATCAATCTTAAAAAAGCCCGTTCCTACATAGAAAGAGCGCTGAAGCTTTCTCCTCAAAACAGCGCTTACCTGGACACCTCCGGCTGGGTATATTATCAGTCGGGTAATTACTCGCAGGCTTTGAAGCTGCTGAGGAGGGCATCTTCTCTGGAGGACGATCCCGTCATATGGGAGCATCTGGGCGATGCTTATATGAAACTCGGCAAGAAAACTTCGGCCATGAAGGCCTACCAGAAAGCTTTGGCTATGGGCGGAGACAAAATCGCCCTGAAAAAGAAGATCGATGCCTCGCGCTGAACGCCTTTTTTTCTCCTGTTTTATGTTTCTGCTGATCTCCTGCGCGTCCCCCCGTATCACCGGCTTTCCCGCCGGCGTCCTTCCGCCCCGCGGCGTCTTCGCGGCGGAGCGCTTTTCTATGATCGGGGATATGCGGCTGAGGGGTTTCGCCGACGGATATTATTCCTTCGCGCTCAAAAGCTCGGATGCCGGCACGGAATTTCTTATCATAGACGCCCTGGGCGCGAGCCTGAGAGACGAGACGGCCGAGGCAATAGCCGCCGAAGCCGTTGCCGCGCTCAAAGGGAAATCGGGTTTTATCAAATCGGTCAAACAGCGCGGCGATGCGATATATTTTCGTTTTGCGCGCAACCCCTTTCACATAAAAAAGATTACGGTTTTTATGGAAGAGGGCGGGCCCGGAAGGATAAAACTCTATTTCAGCAAAGGTGTTGCCGACATGGAGATCAGCATAATTGCGTATGAAGAAAATTGAAATAGAAGCTCCCGCGAAACTGAATGTTTTTCTGGACGTCAAAAAACCCGTCCGGGCCGATGGTTTCCACGAGCTCGTGAGTCTCACCGGAAAAATCAGCCTGTCAGACACGGTCAGTGTCGAAAAGGCCGGTAAAATAACGCTTGAGACGGATTCGCCTTACACTATACCGCGGGGTAAAAAAAACATATGTGTCGCCGCCGCCGAGCTCCTGAGAAAAATGGCCCCTTTTCCGGGCGCCCGCATAAAACTTGTAAAAAGGATCCCTCCGGGCCAGGGTATGGGCGGAGGAAGTTCCGACGCCGCCGCTGTTATACAGGCGATAGACAAGTTGTGGGGCCTGCACCTGACGGACAAAACAAAAATGGCGGTAGCCGCCGGGCTCGGCTCCGACGTGCCGCTTTTTCTCATGAGTTCGCCCTTTGTCTGGATACGCGGCAGGGGCGAGAAATTAGAGCTTTCCCGCAGAAAGATAAAGGGCCCTCTTGTCCTGTGGTTCGGGCGGACTCTTTCAACAAAGCGGGTTTATGAATATTTTGACAGGCTCCCTGACGGCGATTTCTGCGGACCGTCATACAAGATGCCGGGCCGGGCTGTTTTTTATAACGCCCTTGAGGGGGCGGCTTTCAGGCTTCGTCCTGAGATAGAGGCGAAGAAAAAAAAGCTTCTTGAGGCAGGCGCCGAAAAAGCCCTCATGACCGGCAGCGGTTCCGCGGTTTTCGGCATATTCAAAACTCTCGCTGTCGCGAAAAAATTCGCCGTGACGGAATGTTCTTGTAAAATCGCGCGCTTTTTGTAAAATAAATCAGTCTGTAATATCCGCCTGAAGCGGAATTGCCGCCATGTTGAGGGATGATGTAAACGGGAGGTAGTGGGATGGAAATTACTGATGTAAGAATTTTTGATATCTTTCTGTGGTTATTTGGTAAAGAGGGAGAAAATCATAATATAATTTATAAAAAATTAAATAGGTAAAGAACAAAAGGGGCTTGAGATAGGAGGTGTAAAATATGAGAAATATAGGCTATAAATCAACCTTTGGCAAGTATAGAAGATTTAAGATTTTGTTTGTTTTTATTTCAATTTTCACAATTCCCAATTTCTTAATTTATAATTCTTACGGAGAGGATGCAAGATATTGGTTTGATAAGGGAAAAGAAGCTTATGACAAAGGTAATT
>VMTH01000107.1 GCA_013791745.1 Candidatus Omnitrophota bacterium | reverse complement strand
CCGTCCGATGAAACATCCTTTGCAAGATAAGGATCATCATTGACAATAAAAATAACCTTTTTCTCTCTGCAAAGAAGAGAAAGCTGTTTGCCCTCATCCACCAGTTCGCGGCGGCACATCTTCTTTTCCCTCAACTGAAGAATATCGATTCCTCCTTTAATAGCCAGGGCGGCAACTTCGGCAATCTCTCGTCCTCCTGAGTATCCCCCTCCCGCCACAAAGTAAAAATTAAATCCTTTTATCACTTAAAAACCATATCCTCCTCCGAACAAGTCGGAAAAAATACCCTCAAATTCCCGCCACTCAAAAGCGCTTTTATTCTCGTATATTAACATAAAAAACCCCACCCGCATAAAACAACATTTTGTTTGGCCGCGAACTCCGTCGATTGGTAAAGGCCTTCTGCTGAACATTGAACGAGGGCATGCCGTTTTTATTGCTTATTTATATATTCCCCGGGATTGTTATTAAAAGGACCAGGGCATCCCGCGCAGCAGAAGTAATAACTCTTGCCATTATAATCCGCGGCTTGAGTATTCGCCTTGACTTTAAATTTGGTTCCCATTACCGGACAGGTCAGCAGCCCTTGCCTGACTCATCACAATCACAGCTCGGTTCTGTTCCTTTCAGGATACCATTGATAATACCTGCCGCGCATCCGACTCCGGCTTTAACACTCAAAGCCCCGACAGGACAATTAAGTTCGCAGGCGCCGCATTCCATACAGGCATTCAAATCAGATATAACCGCCTTGCCGTCTTTGATGATAAAAACAGCGTGGGGGCAGACGATTTCACACATACCGCATCCGGTACACTTTTCAGTATTCAATTTTACCGTCGCGACATTCTCTATATATTTAGGTTTTTTCATAAATTAACTCGCAAAACATTAACCACGGAGAGCACGGATAACACTTTTGGTAAAAAAAAATCCTTCCAAAAACTGGGGTACATTTCTGTTTTTATTGTTTCTACAATACTTGCTTCCCTTCTATTTTTTTCTCTTCTTCCTCTGTGGTTACTTTTATACTTCATTTTGCTCACGCAACAAATCTACCTATAATCCATAACACTACCCCTATTAGAATTGCAGCAGCTTGAATAGGTATAGCTATCTTCATTTCTTTTTTTACTCCCGAAAGAGAAGTATACGTTGAAGCGCCGGTAAAATTCATTGCCAGAAAAGACGAAATAGCGGGTACTAATATGAGCCACGCCCATAATTCAAAATTATTGACGCTATTTCTTCCGACGAGAAACAACACACATCCTGTGAATAAACCTGCATAAAATCCCTTAACAGAAAAACTTCTTCCCGGAAGCCAGGGAAGTAAAATCGCATTAATTACTGTCCCTGAAAAAAATGCCGCAAGCAGTGCGGTAACAGCATAAACTCCTGTATTAATCGCCCTGCCGAATATGTAGTCATCGGGACCGAACCCCGAAGACAGAAAAAAAATAATGGACAACAATAACAAATACTTAGAATAAATCATTATTTCCGCAGGAATCAGTTTAAGGCGGTCTCTCATTTCGAATTTAACAGTTCTCATCTCTGCAGTTGTTTTTTTTCCTGCACCCAGAAAAGCCGATAGATCTTCAGCCCTTACGGGTCCGTATTTCACAGAAAAACCTGATCTTTTTTTAACCTCTCCCGCTGAAACTCCCGGGGCTCCTAATTGGGGAACTATGATCTCCCTGTGATTTACTATTTTGGTAAGACCTGTTTCTTCTATGCGCCTTACTATCTCTGCCGTACCGAAAGTGCCCTTGCCTGCGGCGCACCATACATTCACGCCTTTAGTGTCTAGTACCAGAATCCAGGTATCAAACCCGGCAAGCGCCTGACGGAGCATATCAAAACTTAATTTGTAATTGGCTGACACCATAACGGGAGAATCTTTTGCAGGAGAACCTGTCGCATATATGCCCGGGACTACCATATACTTGCCCCGGCCGAGAGTCCATCTTACTTTCCAGTCACCCAGCTTATCTAAAAAGGAAAGCGATGTCGCTACAACAGGAATGCTACCTGTTTCGGTATCAATCTCACCTGTAAAATAATGTTCTTTCATATGAATTTAACCGCCATTGCGTATTTTACATCTTTTTTCACAAAAACGCATTATTATTAAAACCCTTAATTTCCTATAGCTTACCCTAAAACAGCTGCGGGCTATTAATCAAAAATCTATACCGTCGCAAGAAAATAAAAGCCAATACCTAATAACAAGACTCCTGCAGAAATCTTAATAAATGGAATTATTTTACTTGTGCGTAAAGACCAGCGCCCGTAACTTACTCCCAGCAGAATAGCCGCAAGAGGAAGACTGTAGCCGGCTCCGAAAACACCCAGCAACAATGCGCTCTTCAACCACTGCCCCTGTATGCCCGCCACTCCGAGAAGGACTATTAACGCCGGACTGGCGCATGATAAACTGCAAGTTATGGATGCTCCACCCAGTACAAAACCGAATAGTACTGTGCCTAACATTCCCCTGGAAAGTCTTGCGAGCAAAGCCTTTCTGTCTAATTCCGGGATTTTCAATGGCGCCAGATCAAGTGCCATCAGACCAAAAAAAACCAGCAGCAGACCGGTTAGTACTCTGCTGTAACGCCCCAAACCAGTTCCGGCCATCTGTCCCGCAAATCCTATTACCGCTCCTATTACCGTTAGAGAAAGAACCGTTCCGGCCATAAAACTGGCGGCAACAATTAAATTATCGGCTTTCCTCGCATTCTCTTTCGCCCCGGCATAGCCCGCAAGAGCGCCGATCACAGCAACATTACAAACTGAACTTAGCGCACTTAAAATTCCTAAAAGTAAGAGTGTTCCGGTCATAACAAATCCGAAGTCCGACACAGCAAGGATGCTGTTTATCCATTCCTGCATAATTTAAAAACCAGAAAAATATATTATTTGCCGCATCTTGACCCGCAAGGTATTTGAACAACCGACTCGGCGCCGCAGTCAAAAGTTGTTTTACTCTCTTTTTCAGCACAATTTTTCTTAACAAGCGCCGTGGCCGCAACCCCAATCGCAGACAGCATTACGAATACGAATATATATTTTTTTGTTTTAGCGCTAAGTCCTGAACTGATACTTGCGGTAGTTTTTCCACAACAGCAAGACTCTGTTGTTTCATTGCGTGAAGAGCCTGCATCATGTGAGTCAACATCTTTATTTTTTCCATCTACATTGTCCATGTTCATCTAACCTCCAATTATTTAATATATTTTTCCGGATTTTTTTCAAAAGGTTTGTGGCAAGAAGCACAGCAGAAGTAATAACTCTTACCCTTGTAATCCGCGACTTGAGTATTCGCTTTGACTTTAAATTTGGTACCCATTACCGGACAGGTCACAGCCTTGCCGATCTCATCTTCACGCACTTTTCTGAGCAGCGCGCCGTTATCAGTGTCTTCTGCCGTCATCACCGTCATCTCATGATGCTCATCCGCATCCATGCCATGCTGATGTTCATGCTTGTCAGAGCAGGCGGAAACCAGCAAAGCGCAAACAGCCATAAACAATAACTTTTTCATTCTTTCCTCCCATTTTTATCCTGCAATGAGCATTATTTGCTCTTTTTTTTGCCTTATTGATCATTGCATCACTTATATCCACACATACCAACTCTACGGAGTCGTGGTAATGTTTTAAATTTCTTCCTGTTCCAACCCCTGCCTCAAGCACCTTCCCGCGGACATCTTTCAATAATTCAGGTCTCCACTTCTTATAAATTCTTTCCCATGGATAATCCAATATATCATAGTAGATAGCTGTAATATTATATTTTGCCTGTAACAATATATTTTTATCGGCGACCTTTAATTTTTCATTCCATTGGCTCACCATTCCAGCTCCTCTATAGAACCTACTTTATACAAGAAATTCATTCTCACAGATTTTCAATAACTTTTTTTAATTTCTTACTGACTTCACTGCCGACCTCGGCAAGCTTCGGGTTATTAACAGCCTGCATGGAAGCGATTGGATCTATCGCGGCTATTTCAATATCTCCTTCCTCCGTCTCCCGAACAATCACATTACACGGGAGCATAAGTCCTATCTTGTCTTCCGCTTGAAGAGCCTGGTAGGCGAAAGGAGGATTACATGCGCCTAATATTCTGTAATTTTTAAACTCCACAGAAAGTTTTTTCTTGAGCGTAGCCTTAACATCAATATCAGTAAGAATACCGAATCCTTCCTTTTTTAGTTCCACCGTAACTTTATCAATCGCTTCATTAAATGACATTTCAACAATCCTGCTAAAACAATAACTCATTGTACCTCCCAAGCTTGTTCTTCTATTGACATCAACATAACCATATCAATAAAAAATACGTCTCCCTGTTGTTCTTCAAAAGACTATTTCCACTTCTTATTAATTAAAAGGCCAAGTAAATTCGCAACGGCCAAGCCAAGAACTGATGGATCATATGAAGGAAAAATCGACATAAATACCGCTGAAAATATCCCCGCAAGTGAGCCGTAAATTATTCTTCCTTTTAAAGTAACT
Source organism: Candidatus Omnitrophota bacterium (assembly GCA_013791745.1). Taxonomy (NCBI): domain Bacteria; kingdom Pseudomonadati; phylum Candidatus Omnitrophota; species Candidatus Omnitrophota bacterium. The sequence goes on along the minus strand of VMTH01000107.1, from coordinate 13,236 downwards.
GGCGATGTTTTGGGTTCTATCAGCATTACGAACATGAAAAAAATATTTACCATTAGTAAAGCATTTGTAATTGCCTGCCCCATGAATATAAAAATAACTCCAAGCAAAACAGATTGAGACACTAAATAACTTAATATGAGGTGGAACCGTTTAAATCTATAAATAATCAATAAACCCAGCGGTATCAATATCCAGTTGATACTTGCTCCCCACCATACCAGATACGCTTTGAACCCAAACATGACAATCAGCAGACCAAAATTAGCGGGGTTGAAAATATGTTTACCGTTTATCTTTACTATGTGTTTTGAGAATATTGCTATTGTTGAGGCGGATACCGCTACATACCATGGAGCGCCGGGCTCCAATAGCATTGCAATTATCAGACCTGAGATTACTGCGCTCGTAGAAAAAAAATATTTTTTTGTTTTTATTAATATAATCAGAAAATCCAATCCAACTGCAGAAAAAAGGCAAAGCAGAATTTGAGGAATAACAATATTTAATCCATGCTGAACTCCTCCCGTAACTGCAAGCAATGCCAGCATTACTATCATCTGATTCTTAATTGTTGTATTGTAGAATCTACTTAAAACACTCATATATTTCACTCTTTTACAATCATTTTACCATGCATTTTTCCATGACCGGCCCCGCAATATATACTGCAATGAAAATGAAATTCTCCGGATTTATCAGCTGTAAACTCAATAATCTGTTCTTGCTTAGCCGGTAGTTTTCTTTTTATCTTGTAATCCTTTATCCCTATTCCGTGATTCACATCTGTACTGATTGCTTTTAATCTTATCTTTTCACCTTTTTTTACTATTATTGTGTCGGGAGAAAATCCAAATTGAAATGCCTTTATATTTATCTCTCTTACTCCGTCTACAATTTCACCTGAAAGCATTCCCTGTTTCTTTTTCATCATACCGCTTTTGTCGCCGGGCATACTCGCAGGTTTGTTTATATATTTCTCTGGATCGGATTTAAAAGGACCGGGGCATCCCGCACAGCAGAAGTAATAACTCTTGCCCTTGTAATCCGCGACTTGAGTCTTCGCCTTGACTTTAAATTTGGTCCCCATTACCGGACAGACAACGGGTTTGCCCACTTCACCCGTACGGGCTTCCCTGAAAACCACGCCGTTATCAACGCCATCATTTTTCATCCCCATCATATCATGCTGACCACTCATTTTATTATCTTCCATGTTATGATTCTCATCTTTGCCAGAACATGCGGCAATAAACCCTACCACAACCGCGATCAACAATAACTTTTTCATTCTTTCCTCCCATTTTTATCCGCGTTTAGCAGTTAACTTTTTTACTCTCCGCTATCCGCTTTCCACTATCATCTATTTTGTATTTCCCTCTCCTCCATCCAACAAGCAGGCAGTACGCAGCAATGCTGGCCGGTTTAATCAACTTCCACAAAACCATACTACTCCATTATAAATAATATTACATCCAGCCCTAATCTCTATGCACGGTTTCCATCTCTTCTGCGCTGAGCCTGCGGAAACTGCGCACCCCTATAACTCTTTCATCCGGCCAAAGACTGCCTGTAATAGAAATTTCTGCCCCTCTGTATTTCTTACTGTTAATTAATTCCTTAGCCTTTTCATTAAGCAGAATATGGTACAATTTGCCTTCATAAGGACATTCCTCTTTACCAGATTTGCCGCACTCCCCGGCCTTTTCAACCATAATTGCTGAATTTTTGCATTTTTCCTTATCATCATGCCCGTAACCTTTTTTGTTCACATACAAAAACTTACCGGGGCAGGTCAGCGTGCCTTTTACAGTTATTTCAGGCGGCGCCTTTATCTCAATTATTTCCCCCTGCGGATATGATTTTTTATGTTTAGAATGCCCTGTCTGTTTTGTCCCGCCGCCTCCATGCCCTCCATGACAGGATGATGCAAAAACAACGCTGCGGTTCTGTAAAAACATCCCGGCCGCCGCTATAACGGCAAGAGTACAGGCAAAATTTAATTTCATCATTTCTTACGGACTGTTTTTCAATCCCAGCTGCTTTTTCTTCATCCAGCAGGGTAATGCCGGTACAAAAATCAGGTTGGTAAGCGTTATAAGCGAAATTGCCATAATATATGAGCGCGGCTTACATCAATTGCGATTCAAAATACACAGTATGTCCCCTCTTTGATAAAGAATAATTGCCAGCAATATCATCATATAGATAATTCCCAGCGCTATTCCCCAATATGCATACTTCCTTTCTTTAACATTTCCGTTTCTTTTTATCCCGAGCAGCGCTATAATTCCGAAACCTACCGCGGCCAGCGCTCTTTCCAGGCCCAGCAACTGTATGAACGATAAAATACCAAGAAATAAACTGAACAGAGCATATGGATAATTCTTTTCTACTCTCTTTACTTCTGTTTTTTCTGCAACTGTGTTATCTTCCATTTTCTACCCCCTGCTTTCTTTTTTATTCTTCTTCACAATTTATGGCATCATCCCTTTCCTTATCAGAACATAATCCTAACCCCGATAAGTATACCGGGGGCTCTCTCCAATTGAGAATCTCCATTCTTTTATTTTTCTGATTTTTCTTCCTTTATCAGTTCTTTTTCACGTAACCAGCAGTACCCTACCGGGACGATAAAGAGCGTAATCAGCTCAATGGTCATGCCTCCCACAGCCGGCAATGCCATAGGAATCATTACATCAGCCCCTCGTCCGGTCGATGTCAATATTGGCAGCAAAGCCAGAATAGTAGTAGCCGTTGTCATAAGACACGGCCTGACACGGCGCATACCGGCAAACAAAGTCGCTTCCCTTATTTCACGAATGGTTTTTGGTTTTCTCTCGGCGAAGCTTTGCTCAAGATAGGTTGCTACAACCACACCGTCATCGCTGGCAATTCCGAAAAGGGCCAGAAACCCCACCCATACCGCAACACTTAAATTATAGGTCTGCATATTGAATAAATCCCTGAAATAATTTCCGAAAAAAGGAAAATACATAAACCACTCCTGGGCATAAAGCCATATCAGAATAAAGCCTCCGCTGAAAGCCACTATAATACTGCTGAAAACCAGAAAAGTCGTTGTTACACGCTTAAACTGAAAATACAATATCAAGAAAATAATAAACAGGCTGAGCGGCAGAACGAGCGCTAATTTTTTTTCGCTTCTAACCTGATTTTCATAACTGCCGGCGAATTTATAGCTCGTCCCGGGCGGCAAAACCAGTTCGCCTGAATCAATACTGCTCTGAAGATAATTTTGCGCGGCATTTACGACATTGACTTCCGCAACATCCGGAATTTTATCGAACAGAACGTACCCGACAAGAAATGTATCTTCACTCTTAATAACCTGCGGGCCGCGCTCAAACTTCAAAACCGCTATCTGTGATAACGGTATCTGGGCCCCTGTTTTTGTCGGAATAAGGACTTTCTGCAAATCTTCTACAGAATCCCTGAATTCTCTGGGATATCTGACCCTTACCGGATAACGCTCCCTTCCCTCAACCGTAGTCGTCAATTTCATGCCGCCGATGGCGACTTCAATGACATCCTGAACATCCTGGATATTAAGACCGTAGCGGGCGATTTTTTCGCGGTCAATACTAAATTCAATATAGGGCTTACCCACAATACGATCGGCAATAACCGCGCTGGCTTCAACCCCGGGAACTTCTTTTAACAATTTCTCTATCTGTAAACCAACCTTCTCTATTTCTTTAAGGTTCTTTCCTAATATTTTAACGCCCATGGGAGCCCTCATTCCCGACTGAAGCATAACAATTCTGGCGGCAATCGGCTGCAATTTCGGGGCTGATGTCGTGCCGGGAATCTTGCTCACTTTTAAAATTTCCGTCCAAATATCATCGGGTGTTTTAATATGTTTTCTCCACAAACGCGGCCGTTTTCCGGTCTTAACGTCTCTTTCTCCATATTCCGGTTTATAACTGATAACCGTTTCTATCATAGAAATCGGTGCGGGGTCTAACGGAGATTCAACCCTCCCGAGTTTTCCAACAACTGATTCAACTTCGGGAATCTGACTGATTAGAATATCCTGCTTTTGCAGCACATCAAGAGCTTCACCAATTGAAGCATGCGGCATAGTTGTAGGCATAAAAAGATATGATCCTTCATCAAGGGGCGGCATAAATTCTTTGCCCAGCCCGGGAAAGGAATGATTCAATACGCTGAGCGGCCAAATTCTTAAAACAGTTGATTCTTTGATACCTATTTTGCTTAAATTTCCTGTTATGGGCGAGAGCACGGACGCAAAGCCCAGCCAAATGGTCATTCCAAAGATAAATATTGATAACGGAATCAGCATAAACAAACGTTTATCATTAAGCAAATACATCAATATCTTCGGATAAACTTCCATAAATCTATGAAAAAACCACATAATCGTAAAAAGGACGCCGCCTACAAAAATAACATTCAGAATAAACCCCTTTCCAAATCCTAAGGGCATCCAGTAGTGGGTAAGAAAAATTCCCACGAGTCCGATTGCTATCCAATTGGAATGTTTTAAAAATATATCTTTTACCCGGGAAGGTATCCGTTCTTCAAAAATTAGATAAAGGCCATATACCAGAATACCAGCGCCGATAATTGAAGATACTTTAAATCCGATAAAAGCGGCGGCCGCTACGATAATTGCTTTAATGCCTTGTTTAATTCCCTCAAGCGGTTTTTTTCTTTTAACAAACAATATATGAGACAGCGCCGGAATAACTAAAAGCGCGATGATAACTGATGCCAGGAGCGCGAAAGTTTTGGTAAACGCCAATGGCTTAAAAAGTTTGCCCTCAGGGCCGGCCATAGTAAACACTGCCAAGAATGAAACGATTGTTGTGGAAATCGCCGTTAAGATTGCGCCGCCAACTTCACTTGCCGCCCTATAAACTACGGTTATCGGATTTTCTGTCCCTTTGGACTCATTAAGATGGTTAATGATGTTCTCACACATTATAATTCCCATATCAACGATTGTCCCGATGGCAATTGCAATTCCGGCCAAAGACATAACATTGGCGTCAACCTTGAAAACTTTCATCATAATGAAGGCCATGAGTACAGCCATCGGCAAACTGAATGAAACAACTAAAGAGCTTTTTAGATGCATCAAAAACACAAGTATGACAATAATAGTAATCAATATCTGCTGAGTGAGCGCCTCGCTTAAAGTACCCAGAGTTTCATTGATCAGTTTCGTTCGATCGTAAAAGGGTACTATCCTGACCTTTGATACTGTTCCATCCTCAAGTACTTTTGTAGGCAGCCCCCTCTCCAGCTGGGAGATCTTTTTCTTAATATTTTTTATAGCCTCCATTGGATTGCCGCCGTAACGCACAACAACGACGCCGCCGACAACTTCCGCTCCCTGTTTATCCAAAGCCCCTCTTCTTAATGCCGGGCCAAAATTCACCTGCCGGGCTACATTCTTAACATAAATAGGAACATTGTCATTTGTTTTAATAATGATGTTTTCAATATCCTTGAGATTTTTAATAAACCCGATGCCGCGCACCACATATTCTACCTTGTTAAATTCTACAGTCTTTGCCCCCACATCAATATTAGCCCTCTTGACTGCCATCATTATGTCATGTAACCCTACGTTGTAGGCGCGCATCGCGTCCGGGTCAACATCAATCTGATATTCTTTGACATAGCCCCCTACCGAAGCGACCTCGCTTATCCCTTCTGCCGATTGCAGGGCATACTTCACATACCAATCCTGTATAGAGCGCAGTTCAGCCAAGCTAAAACCTTTCCCTTCCAGTGTATACCAGAATATCTGTCCCAGAGCTGTCGCATCCGGACCAAGCGCCGGAACGACGCCGTCCGGCAAACCTTTTTGAGCGCTGCTTAAACGTTCCAGTACACGGGATCTCGACCAATAAAACTCAACACTCTCATTAAAAATCACATATATCGTGGAAAAACCAAAAGCAGAGTAACTGCGAATACTCTTAACGCCCGGAATTCCCTGAAGCGCTATAGCCAGCGGATACGTTACCTGGTCTTCCATGTCCTGCGGCGACCGCCCCATCCACTCTGTAAAAACTATCTGCTGATTTTCTCCGATATCGGGAATAGCGTCAACAGGCACAGGGCCTCTCGGCACAATGCTTCCTTTGATATCAAAAGGCATAACAGAAATTCCCCAGAGAATTACCCCGATGATAAACAACGCTGTTACTAGCTTATTCTCAAGAAAGAATTTTATAAGTTTATTTAACATAAAAGATCCCCCTGCGAATTACGCGCCTGAATTTACCCTTAATGTCCTTCATGGCCCATAATAGGTTTTGTTTCCATAATTTTTCTTCCGTATTCTTTTTTTATTTCACCGCACTTTAACATTTTTGACCCGAAATACGGATTTCTAACTTCCTTTGAATCCTGCAGCCAATAGCCGCCTTTATTGTTAAACGCCATCGAACAAAAAACCAAATATAGGGTCTGTTTTTCTTTGTATTCATACTTCTCAAAAATGTTCTTGAGATTGTTGGAAAGCGCTGCAAATTGTTTTCTCAAGGCATCAGTGTTATGGTCAATCTGTTTCACTGCCGCTCTTAACTGTTTTATTTCTGCCGCTATCCCTGAAGTTTTGACTTCCAATGAATCAGCTTTAATAATCTGTGATATTTGATCTCTGAATTTCTCGAGCGCCCCGGCTGCCGCATGAGGATTATCCTCAGACAAAGCCTTTGCGGCAGACAGATAATAACTTAAAGCGGAAGTCAATATCCCGGCGCTTTCACTTGCGGCTTTACCGCCTTGCGTAAAAATATTTTCAGTTTCGCTGTAATACCCGGCAGGATTCATCATACTCGGTTTTGCCTGAATCTGAAGAGCGCTGTCAATTTTGAAGTTGCCTTGAGTAACAACACGTTCCCCCGCTCTTAACCCGGAAAGAACAATATACTGATTGCCCGCCCGGGGGCCTAGAACTACTTCACGCCCTTCATATCGTTTTGTGGTATCCTTCTTCGTTTCATTTTCAACGTACACAACAGCCCGTTTCCCGGTAATCAATGGCGCGGTTGTGGGAATAACAAGAACCTTTTTTTGAACAGCCGGTTTTGCGGCAAAACCAAACTCGCTCGTCCTGATAAGCTCCATACCGCAAATATCACAAGGTTCCTGCTTATCTTTTATAACATCCGGGTGCATCGGGCATATCCATTTACCTGCTAAATCTTTTTCATAAACCTTGCCGTCCTGGCCCAGAACAGCCTGTATATTTGCCCGCACAAACATACCGGGTTTAAGTTTCCCCTTCGCATTATCCACATTCACCCTTAATTTTATGGTCCTGGTCTTTTCATCGACAAAAGGTTCAATAAACGCTATTTTGCCGTGGAACACTTCCCCCGGAAAACTTTCGGCCTCAATTTTCACGCGCTGGCCGTAATGCAGCCATTGAACATCACTTTCATAAGCGTCCAGGAATAACCATACTTTGCTTAAATCCGCAATCGTATAAATTTTATCGCCTGTTTTTACATACATCCCTTCAAAACCATTCTTCTGAATAACCGTTCCGGCAACAGGAGAATAGATGGTCATATGTTTATCGGGAGTTTCCCGTTTCACAATTTCATCAATCTGCTCTTCTTTGATCCCATAGAGTCTCAATTTTTCTCTGGCGCTTTCTAATGTCATTCTTGCCGTGTCGCGAAGGATACCAAGCTGACTGTCCTTTGTCTCTTTCATATTTTTTATGGCCTGTAAATACTCTTCTTGTGTTGCTAATAATTCCGGACTATACAGTTTGATAAGATGGTCGCCTTTTCTTACATTTACTCCGGTAAAATCAACAAATAGTCTGTCAATACGGCCGGGAACCCAGGCGCTGATATAGGAAAGACGCGTCTCATCATAATCAACCTTTCCGACTAACCTCACTTCATTGGATACTTTCTGGTATTTAACTTCCACCGTTTCAATTTCAGCCAAACTTTGACCGGCTTCATTAAGTGTCAAAGAAACATCCCCTCCGGCTTCTTCTTCCTCTCCATCTGCGTAAACGGGAATAAGATCCATCGCACAAATGGGGCACGGCCCTTTTTTAGGAAGTTTTATCTGGGGATGCATTGAACATGTCCAATACTTTACCTTCTTTTCACGCGAAACACCGGCCATGTCACTTCTTTCTGCCGAATCCCCTTTTTTTAAATTAAGGCCGGGAAAAATATTAGCAATAATGAGCCCGGCCGCCACGCTTGCGGCAATTAATTTCCAATGTTTCTTTCCTGCGTTGAGAATCTCTTTTTTCACATTGGCAATAAAATCATTTATCATGACATTTCTCCTTTCTATGGGTTAAGTATTCATTAATCATTATCATTCTGTTTCACCCGGATCTACCGGAAATTCTCCTAATAAACTTTTTAATTCAGCTATACGCTGATAAAAATTAGCATTTTGACGATAATACGCTAATTGAAAATTAAAAAGAACCCTTTGCGCGTCTATAAGAGAAAGAAAATCTTCTTTCCCTCCCTGATAGCCGAACTGAGTTGCATTTAATGTTTGCGTCGCCTTTGGTAATAAAGCATCTTTATAGAGATTTGATTGCCGCAACGCGTCACGTATTTTGTAATGAACATAATTTAACCGGGTTAACAATTCATTTTGTTTATTCACTAATAATTCTTCCGCGGCTTTTAAGGAAGCCCTTGATTCCCTCACTCCGGCGTTTAAACGGCCAAACCAAAGCGGCAAATTAAATGAAACCATAACCATTACCGGATCTTTCCCGCTATCAACAGCGCCTGGATTCAATGCATCGGCCGTTTCAATCTTCGTTACGCCGACACTAAGATCGGGAAAATACTCTCTTTTGGCAAGCTTCAGCGAATCCCTGTTTTCTTCAATATTCTCGGTCAAAGACAGAAGCTCGGGATTATGTTTTGTTAATTCATCATAGAGCCCGTTTATTTCTTCATATTTTTGTCCCAGCACAGCACCTTCCAATGTTTCATCCGGCCAGGGGAGAAGATTATCCATTGGCAGATTCAACAGCGCATTCAAACGTGAAACCAGAGGCAATCTTGAGTCTTCAAGGCTTAATAAATCATTTTCGAGCTTACCTAATTCAACCTGCACTTTCAATAAATCATGGTTCGGAGCTAAACCTGTTCTATATTTAGTTTGTGCGACACTCTCAAAAATTTTCAGCAGCTTGATATTTTCATTCATCAAAAGAATAGCCTTGCTCAAATAGGCATACTCATAATACGCATCGGTAATCTTATTAATCTGCTCCAGCCTCTGTTTATTCAGGTTATAGAAAGATTCTTCTGAAGCTCTAAATGCTTTACTTCTACGAATCCACAATTTATCAAGAAGCGGGAATTTCTGATTGATTGAATAGGCTCTTTCCTGAGGACCTACCCGAGTTTCTACACCTTCAATGTACTTTGTATATGTGAATTGCGGATCAGGAAGCGAGAATGCTTGAGATATTTTGGCAAATGATGCTTTCCATTTATAAAAGGCTGCTTTAAGCCCCGGATTATTCATGAGGCCTGCTTTAATATAATCACTTAATCTGGCATCATCTCCAATTTCAATAGTTTCATTTTTTTCATTGTCTGCTATTACTCTTTCCTGATTTTTGATTTGTTTTTTTCTTTCAGAAAGCGTCGAGGCGCCATAAGAGATGCCTGCTATTGAACATAACAGTACAAATACTGATAAATTCATCGTTAGTTTTCCAGGGAAATTCATATACGCCCTCCCTCATTACCCCGTATTGAAAATTTCTTAATTATAACAGTCTTTTTTTCCATTTAGCAGGACTCCTTATTTAAACCAACTATCTTCTTCCTCTGAAAACCACAGCCCTTTGATGAAGCGATGCATATACTCACTACCCTGATTATCGGGTATTGAGTGGAGAACCGCTAACTCAATTTGGCGACACCTCTCCGTGCTTCTCGGAGCGAAACCCTTCGAAGCGTAGAAATAGTGTCACTGTAAAGCCTATTTTTTCTTCTTTTCAATCAACTTCATACCGCATTTCGGACATTTGCCCGGCTTATCAAAATCACCGCCGCACATTGAACAGGTATATCCCGCTTTTGATGGAGCATACTTGACAAAGTCAATTTCTATTACTCTTTCATCAGAATACAGTTTGCCCACGACAATAACATCTCTGCCCTTGTTATTTGCCTGTAATAAATCTTCACTTTTGTCATTGGCAAGTATGTGAAATAAAACCCCTGTCTCTTCTTTTAATTTTTCCCCTTTCGGACTCATTACCTTTTCCGTCTTAATAGCATAAGAACAGCCATAGACGCTGCATTGAGATTCTGCTTTTTTTGATTTCTTTAAACTGCAGGAAGTACATACAAGTGTGCCGGTAACAACAACCTGCCCCTTTTCCGGCTTCGGCGTAGCAGCAGTTACCGCGTCTACTTTTATGTTTGGCGCTTTTTTTTCTTTTGATTCGACTTCGGCATGATCACAGCTCCCTCCCCCGCACCCGGACCCGTTTACATTCCCAATGAAAACACTCATTGTTAAAACTACAGCCGTAAAAATAAACTTATTCATCCTTGTCTCCTTTATTCTCTTCTACCATCTTTCAAGCATTTTTTCCCGCATTGACCGCATCCCATTTCTTTTGTCTGATTCTCACACTTCTTCGCGCAGGCTTTTTCAATACATCCAATCCCCCTCTCAAAAAGTCTTGCGCAGGACATTGGAGTGAGCGACGCAGTGAGTACTCCCTCCTCTACGTATGCCATTACAATTTCCTTATGCACAGAGCTGTCTTTTATTGTGGATTTATATGCGTAAAGAAGTGTTGAAGAAAAGAAAGTGATCATCAAAACCAATCCCGCCGCCGCATAAGCCGGCAGAAAAATAAGTTTTCTATAAAATATGTTTGCCCGTTCCTTCTCTTTTTCAACCCTTTTCCAGAAGTTCATTTTAAAATATGAGGATGGATTCACTTCTTCCGCGGGAATAGCTTCTTGTATTTTCTTTAAACCTTTATAGTCTGTCATACAAAGCTGACAGGAATCCATATGCGCCCATAAATCAGCGATGTCTTTTTCCAGAAGCTCACTATCTATATAAGCCGAGATCATCCTCTGCGCCTTTTCACATTTCATCATATTTTATCGCCCCTTTTACCGTTTACCGTCTCCCGTTTACCGTCTACTTTTTCTACGTCCATCGTCCTAGCCCCAAAGGGGCGATCGTCCCTCGTCCTTCGTGTTTCCCTTCTACCTTTTACCTTCCTCACTATATTAAACGCTCAAACTCCCAAAAACTTGCGTTCTGCTAGCCTGTGGTGAGCCTGTCGAACTGGCTGGCCATATCCAGTTATGTTATAATTCATTGTAAACAAAAATAATCATTTTATAATTGCGGGGAGCGAAACTGCGAAGCAATCTCAACATTTAATCCTCTCCATTGATGGGAGAGGACTAAGGAGGATTTTCTCATGGCTCGCAAGCTCGCCATACGCAAGAGAACTCTTCACGCCGCGGCGGACTCGCATAAGAGACGGTCGGTGGCGGAAAAAAATTAAAAGGTGGTTTTTGCTTCTTCTTTTGGTGGATAAGCAGGCACACAAAGGGCGATGCGGAAATCTGAAGGATTGAAACTGCCCGACTGTAACTGCTGGACGAAAGGGAAAGTATAGTGTTATTTTTTGTACAAGAAACCTTCTATTTTATGTTTGATTTCATCCCTCACTTTTCTAAATATAATGAGCCTTTCTTCATCCTCACCTTGAGCGTCTGCTGGATCTTCTAAATTCCAATGGATTTTTTCACATTCACCCGGAAGTATGGGGCAAGTTTGTTTTGCATTATCACAAACGGTAATAACATAATCAAATTGCTGGTTCAAAAATTCAGAGACAGACTTTGAACGCTGCCCTGAAATATCAACTCCAACTTCATTCATTACTTTAACAGATAATGGGTTGACTTGTGTAGGATTAACTCCCGCGCTATAAGCCTCAAATTTATCTCCGCCTAGATGTTTTAAGAAACCTTCTGCCATTTGGCTGCGACAGGAATTGCCGGTACACAGGAATTGCACTTTCTTTGGGGAAATGGGGAGCCCCTTAGACACCGACATCTTACAAGTACCCTAATTTATTTAAAATGTATATATAAAGGACTTCAAAATGCAATAAATGGAATTGACCGAAACGTAACATTAATTATTCTTTAATCTTAATACATCATGAAGAAGTGAATTTCCATCACAACGATAACAATGATTTTCATCATCAAAGGGTATACCAGAATTAGTTACAATTTCGCCAGCTTCAAGAATTGTATCTATATACCAGTCAGCATAAGGCGCTCTATGTCCTTCAAGTTTTGAACCTGGATTTGGAGACCAGACAAAAGGAACTACGCTAGCTCCTATTTCACTCAAAGCTTTAATACCTTCCAGGAATGTACTTTTGGGTTCTAATCCCATAACTAACACTGCAAATACATTTCCATGTCCGAAAATATTTACAGCCTTCTCTATTTGTATCAAAAATTCCTTATGAGTGGTCGATTTCGATTTCCCGGGACAAATGGCATTATATAGTTCTTCATCCCATATTTCCATACTGTAACCAATAGCCTTTATTCCAGAATCATAATATTTTACAATATCATCATTTTTTGCCGGTGATGGTAAAACAGTGCCGGGAATCCTTTCAAATCCAGTATGCTTCCTGATGCTATTGATTATACTTGTAACTAGCTCTGTTTCTTTTTGGCTTGAAAAGCAACCACCTGTAAGCAAAATATGATTTACAATTCCTTCATCCCATGCTGTTTTTGCCACCTCTCCGATGGACTCAACATCTTTTTTCTTAAGAACAGAATTGTATGTCTGACTGGTAGATACTAGATTACAGAATAAACATTCTTTTCCTGAACTAAAATGAGAGCAATAATTTTGATAACAAAAAAATAAGCAATCTTCTCCTCCAATTTGCCCTACTTTGAACATTTCATCCCCAGAAGAAGTTTTTTTGTTATAGAACTCTGGACGTTTGATCCATTTAATTTTACATATGTTTTCTTCTCCACAAAATAGTTGCAGACAATTTGTTGTGTCTTGGATATTGTACTTTGAATTAGCTAAAAAACATGCAAAGACTTAAAAGAATTGTTTGTTTGGGTGGCAGCAATGCTATGCCTCAAGCGGTTTTAGCCGGTCTCAAAAAATATCCGGTAAAATTGTCAGTGATTT
>VMTH01000106.1 GCA_013791745.1 Candidatus Omnitrophota bacterium | reverse complement strand
TGTACGGGGTGAAAGAGAAATATATAAATGTGGTTTATCTGAAAAGGAAGATCGAGGCGCTGGAAAACGCGTTAAGGCAGATCAAAAAAACAGATGGCGGAGGAAAGGCGGGGTTTTACTCCGATATGCTCAGGCAAAAATCGGAATTGAACGCGGCTCTCGTGGACAATGTTTACGCGCTCAACGCGCTGATATCGTCTGAATTTATCAAGGCGGAAGATATAGGCGGTGAAGCGTTTGTTGACGGTAATCTCTCCGGTGACGAGCCAACGAAGTTCATCCTTCTGGCCGGTCAGAACCGACCGGAACTGAAGAGCCTCAGGGAAAAGGAATCGGTGGATTTTCTTTCTTTGGGGCTCGAGCAGTCGGTCAAATTCCCCAATGTGGATCTTTTCTCCACTTATGATTATCTCCATGCCGTCGGCGATGAGTGGGCGAGCAATTTTCAGGTGGGGATCAGTATGTCTTTACCTCTTTATGACGGCGGCGCCCGCTGGCTGCGTTTTGAGGAAAAGAAAGCGCTTCTGCGCAAAACCAAAGTCAATATCTCCCATGCGGAAGAGGCTATAAGGCGCGAAGTTGAAAAGGCCTGCCGCGGATATTCCCTCGCGGGGGAATATCTTAAAGAGGCGCAGGCGGAAAAAAAGAATTTTCGTATGCCTGGGAAGATCAGCCCGGAGGATATTGTGACCTGGGCGCGGATAACAGAGAATGAACTGGACGCCGGAATGAAGTTTGACCTCGCGGGCGCTTATCTTGAATACGCCGCGGGGCTTTTGATTTCCAAATACTGAATGCCTCGCCGATTTTTATTTATAGTGTTATTTTTTGCCGCCCTCGGGCATTCTTTTAACACGGAAGACCATTTGCGGATACTCGCGTCAAGCCGCTGGCAGGATCAGCGCGCCAAAGTGGCCCTCGTCCTTTCCGGCGGCGCCGCCCGCGGCCTTGCGCATGTCGGGGTGTTGAAGTCATGGCAGGAGAAAAAACTGCCGCTGGATCTTATTGTCGGCACCTCTGTGGGCGCGATCGTGGGGGCGCTTTACGCCTCGGGCATGGACGGCGCGGAAATTGACAGGATCATCGCAGGGCTGAACTGGAACGAGCTCATAGAGTTCAGGGTGACGCCGGCCAGGATCCTTAATCTCAATAGCATCATATCAAGCGAAAAAATGGGAGACTGGATGTTTTCTCATATGGGGGATAAGAAATTCAGCGATCTTAAGATCCCGTTTTTGTGCGTGGCCTGTGACATCAGAACGGGTGAGAAAATCGTGTTCCGCGACGGCGATCTTATCCCGGCGGTGCGGGCTTCTTCATGCATCCCCGGGATCTTTGAGCCCGTGGAGTACAGGCACCGCGTGCTTGTGGACGGCGGCGTGGTGGATAATGTGCCGACGGATCTGGCCTTAGCCGAGGGCGCTGATATGATAGTGGCCTCGTGGACGGGTGGGTCCCGCTGGCTTTCCGATTCGAGGAGTATAATCGCCGTCCTCACGCAGGTGATATCTGTCTCCGGTACCGTGCTCTCGCGGCGTCAGCTTGAGAAAGCGGATGTGGTGATAGAACCTGACTTGAGGGATGTTTCCCCGCTGGATTTGGACAAATTCGCGCAGACGTCGGAAGCGGGTTATGACGCGACCGTTAAGAAAGCCGGTGAAATAGAGAAAATGTTTCTGCAAAAAACTCTTGAAAAAATAAAGGCGGCGCCGGACAAATGAGAAAATTCGGCGCTTTAACCGTTCTGTCCGCGCTTGTGTTCATCTCTTCCTGCGCGGGTGTGAGGATTGGAAGGCCGTCGCCTCTTGAAATAGCGGCCTCTTTTGAGGCCGCGGGGAATCCGGACGAAGCCGTGAAGACGCTGAAGAACGCTTCTCAGGATGCTTCCTATAAGAGCGCGGTAAAACGCGAAATACTTACGGCTCTGGCGGAACTTTACGCGAATCAAAAAGACAATCTGAACGCGATAAAGACGCTCAGGGAAGCCGCCCAGACCGGCGACGGAGATCCTTTTATCGGCCTTCGCCTGGGTGAGATGCTGCTGCGGGAAGGGCTTATCGCCGAGGCTATTGCGGAATTCACCGCTCTTGAGAACAGGGGCGTTAAGACGCCGTCGCTGCTGCTGGGCCTGGGCGAGGCCTATTACAGGAATGGCCGCATACTCAAGGCGACGGTGTATCTGGAGCAGTATCTTAAAATTTATCCTGACGACAAAAAAGCGATGATGATGCTCTATGAATCCCACGAAGCCATGGGGAATTATCCCGCCGCGCGCAATGCCCTGTCGGGATGCGCTGCTGTTCTGAGCGCGAAAGACTTCGCCGTAAAAATGGCCATGAACTGGATGAGAGACGGCAATCCCGACGAGGCCGTTGAAGAGCTCGAAAAAATAAAGGCAGATTTTCCCGAAAGTAATTTTTATCTGGCCCTGGCCTGTTATCAGAAGGGCGATCTGGACAAAGCCCTGCATTTCTTCGCACAGGCGCCGGACTCTCTCGCTGATGAGGCTTCTTTTTTCCGCGCGCTCGTTCTTTTTGAGCTTGGCAGGAAAGCCGAGGCGAATCCGATATTCAAAAAGCTTGCACTCAAGGAGAATTATTCCCGGTATTGCGCGGTCTTTGTAAAATAAAGGCTCCGCGAACATACAGCCATGCCGCAATCTCAAACATCAGGCGCTCCGGCAAATAGAAATTTCCTCCCGTCTTTTGCCGTTTATTATATCGCGGGTTTTGCCGGCATCTGCGCCGTTGATATGCTCACCGCCGCGCTTCCCGTGCATCTTAAGGCGGTGTTCGGAAACGCTTTTGACGTGGGGCTCATCTACGGGATTTTTCCCGTCTTATCGGTTATAATAAGGTTTCAGATATCCGAGTTCGCGTTCCGGACCGGTTTGAAAAAAGCTCTTTTCACGGGTTTGCTTGTCATGGCGCTGTCGCAGGGCGCTTATGTCTTCGCCGGGGACAGCCGTGTTCTGTGGCTGGCGCTGAGGATGATCTTCGGCGCGGGGATATGCGTTTATTTCATAGCGCTGCTGGAAGCTGTCAACAATGAGATAGCGTCTAAAGCGCATTCACTCTACTACGGCATATTTTCCACGCTTTTTGTGGCCTCCATGCTATTTGCTCCTGCGCTCGGCGCAAGGATCTTGTCGCGTTTCGGTTTTAACACGCTCATTTTTTTCACGGGGATTTTTTTCGCCTGCGCCGCCATCGCCGTAATTTTTGTAAAAGACAGCCGCTCGGCGCGTCCGGGTTTTAACAGAAGGAATTTCTACAGGCTCATGCTCAAAAAACATTCTCATTTCGGAGTGCTTTTCATGACCATTTTTACATACGCGTCAGTCGTCGTTTTCCTGCCGCTTCTTGGCGAGGCGAAGAATTTTGAGAATTTTGCTTTCGCGTTCACTTTTCTGTCAATATCAACAATAATCGTCAGGTTTTCTTCAGCTAAACTTTTCGCCGCCTATCCTGTTCACAAATTTATATTGGCGGGCACATTGATCATATCGGCGGCCATAGCGCTTTTCGCTTTTTCCTCCACCATCGCGGTCTTTTTCGCCGCGGCGGCGCTGTTCGGCATAGGCTGGGCTTTTTTTGAATCAAATTATATGCCGTCGCTTCTGGCGGGCGGCGAGGGAAAGAGCGAGCTCATATCAGTTTACAGCCTTTTCTTTGACATGGCTTGGTTCGTCGGTCCGCTGCTGAGCGGCGCGGCTGCCGAAAGATACGGCGTTCTGCGCCTTTATCAGGCGCTTCCTCTCGTGTGCCTTGTGGGCATGATCTATTTTTTCAGATTCAACGGCGCAACGCGCGCTGTCTCAAAGTCGGCCTGAATTTTCCTATATCGATCTAAAGCGATTTTCCGGCGGTATTGTGTTGTTCTTGCTTCTTCCCGGATAAAGTTGTAGTATTAACCTGACCTTCGGGGTGGAGTGAACTGCCGGCAGGCAGGGATTCTCGACCGGCGGTGAAAGCCCGCGACCCGTGAGCGTGGGGAAAATTAAGGACGTCCCTTTTTCCTCTTTTTCCTTGTTCACGGCCGAACCGGTGGAATTCCGGCGCCGACGGTAAAGTCCGGATGATAGAAGGTTGCAAGGCCCCGAAAGTTATCGGGGCTTTTTTTATGGATAAAGACAAAATTATGAAACGCGCGCTGGCTCTGGCCGCGCGTGCCGCGGGAAGGGTCTCTCCCAATCCCATGGTGGGAGCCGTTATTTTCAAGGGCTCAAAAATAATATCGGAGGGCTATCATCATTATTTCGGCGGTGATCATGCCGAGATAGATGCTCTCAAAAAAGCAGGCAAAAAAGCCGGGGGCGCTTCAATGGCCGTCAATCTTGAACCTTGTTCGCACAGCGGCAAGACACCGCCATGCGTTGAGAGCATAGCCGGATACGGCATTAAGGAAGTGTTCGCCGGTATGCGCGATCCCAATCCTCTTGTCGCCGGTAAGGGCTTTGCTTATCTTAGGCGGCACGGTATAAAGGTCAAATCCGGCATTGCAAAGGATGACTGCGCCTTTCTTAACAGGGCCTTTGTTTCTGTCCATAGCCGGAAAAGGCCCTGGATAGTTCTCAAGGAAGGGCTTTCTCTGGATGGCCGTATAGCCTCTTATACGGGCAATTCAAAGTGGATAACAAATCCTAAAGCGAGGCTTTTCGCGCATAGATTGAGATATGAGAGCGATATGGTCATGGCCGGCGCCGGCACTTTCAGAAAGGACAGCCCGTCGCTCCTGCCATACCTTATAAGGGCGAAACGGCACCCTCTGGGCTTCCCTGCGCGCTGTGTTGTGACCAAATCCGGATTGTTCAAGACCTGTGGAAAACTTGTTGACAGCGAATCCCCTTTTTTCATTGCCCATATGGCTGTCAAGAGCCCGGCTAAGGCCGAAAGTTCAAAATCGGGATACGAGCGGATTTATTCTAAAAATCTTAATAATTTGGTTGAGCTATTTGCTGAAAAAGGTTATAATCAGATACTAATTGAAGGTGGAGGGGGACTGGCGGGTTCTTTGTTCGATGCCGGCCTGATTGATGAGATATACTTTATTTACGCTCCCATTGTTATAGGCGGCAAAAACGCAGTGGCCGCGGTTGCCGGAAAGGGTCAGGGGCTTGTTAAGAACGCTATTGAGTTCAGCGAAAACCGCATATTCGCTCTGGATGACAATTTTGTCTTTCACGGAATCAGGCCAGGCGGCATTTTTAGAAAAAGAAAAAGGGTACGACCTGCATTTTTTCAGAATATTAAGGACGTCCCCTTTTTTGGGGAAAAATGTTTACGGGCATAATAACGCAAACGGGCCGGGTGCGGGAAAGGTCCGCCGTTTCCATAGGCATTGAGATGGACACATCGCGCATAAAAACGGGGGACAGCGTGGCCGTCAACGGCGTCTGCCTCACGGCCTCGGGTGTAAAAAAAGACAGGGCTTTTTTTGATGTTTCGGCCAGAACTTTTCAGCTCACAAATCTTTCTTCGGCTAAGATGGTTAATATAGAGCTGCCGCTGAAAGCTTCGGATTATATTTCGGGGCATTTTGTGACGGGGCATGTCGACGGAACGGTGAGACTGGTAAAAATAGAAGAAGCGGGAAATTTCAAAAAGCTTCATTTTGCCTTTGAAAAAGCTTTTGCGCCCTTCATAGCTCTGCGGGGCTCGGTCGCGCTTGACGGGATAAGTCTCACGGTTGAGGGCCTGTCCGGGGCCGTTTTCAGCGTCAATGTGATACCCGAAACGATAAAGAGGACAAATCTTCCGTCAATAAAATCCGGCGACGAGGTCAATTTTGAGGCTGACACCCTGGCCAGATATGTCGTGAACAACATGAATAAGCCCGGAGAGGGCATAACAAAGGAGAAACTGGAAAAATGGCTGTGAAATTTTCAAAAATAGATGACGCTGTAAAAGATTTCCGCGGGGGAAAGATGATCATAATTGTTGACGACGCCTCGCGGGAGAACGAGGGGGATCTGGTCTGCGCATCCTCAAAGATCAGCCCGGCTAAGATAAATTTTATGGCCACTCACGGCCGCGGCCTTATATGCGCGGCTATGACGGAGAAAGCGCTCTCGCGGCTGAATCTCAATATCCTTTCGCGCAGTTTCAACGCCTCAAATCCCAGAGAGGCCGCTTTCACACTTTCCTGCGACGCTGCGAAGGGTGTCAGCACCGGGATCAGCGCCGCGGACAGGGCTAAGACCGTGAAGGCTCTTGTTTCGCCGTCTTCAAAACCCTCGGATATCGTCTCACCCGGTCATATTTTCCCCATACAGGCCCAGAAGGGCGGCACGCTCGTCCGGGCGGGCCACACGGAGGCCGCCGTGGATATGGCGCGCATGGCGGGCCTCGCGCCGTCGGGGGTGATATGCGAGATAATGAATGACGACGGCAGCATGGCGCGGCTACCTGATCTGGTGAAATTCAGCGCCCGCCACGGACTTCGCCTGATAAGCCTGGCCCAGATAATAGAGAAGCGCAGGCAGACGGAAAAACTCGTGGAGCGGGTTTCGGAAGCGTCGCTTCCGACGAGATTCGGCGATTTTACCGTTGTTTCATACAGGAGCAAGATATCGCAGGAGGACTTTGAGAGCCGCACGCATGTGGCTCTTGTCAAAGGAGCGGTGCGAGGAAAAAAGAAGGTGCTGGTCAGGGTGCATTCGCAGTGCCTGACAGGGGATGTCTTTCACTCGCTCCGGTGCGACTGCGGCAGTCAGCTCGACGGGGCGATGAAGAAAATAGAAAAAGAGGGACTCGGCGTCCTGCTTTATATGAGGCAGGAGGGCCGCGGCATAGGCCTTGAAAACAAGATAAAGGCATACGCTCTGCAGGACGGAGGCATGGATACCGTTGAGGCAAACGAGGCGCTCGGTTTTGACGCGGATCTGCGGGACTACGGGATAGGCGCTCAGATCCTCGCGGATCTCGGCTTGACTTCCATCAGGCTCATGACCAACAACCCCCTGAAGGTGAAGGGCCTGGCGGGTTTCGGCCTGCGGGTCGTGGAGAGAGTGCCTATCAGCATCAAGCTCGGCACTTCCCACTGCCGTCATTATCTGAAGACGAAGAAAGAAAAGCTGGGGCATCTACTGTGAGTGGGGTGAGTGGGTGGGGTCAGGTCTTGACATTAGACATATTAGAGTGGAGGAAAAAGGATATGCTCCCTTTTTGTCTTGATGGTAAAGGACAAGGGCGGGCGCTGGGAAGTAGTGATGAAGAAAAATATTTAAGTCGAAGATACCAAATATGCGCATGGATTCAGTTGAGCGCGAAAAGACTGCAGGCTGTAACAGGATCCTTAGAAGTAGAAGGGGGTTTTTGAAATATGGAAAGAAAAATTAGAAATAAAATTGCTCAGTATGCGGCGCCTTTGATAACGGCAGTTGTAACCAGTTCCGCGATAACGGTAATGGTTCTAATGATAATAGTTCCAAAAGCAGAGAGCGTAATTTGTTCATCAAGTACTTTAATGATTGTAAAGTTTCTGAATTGGATGGAGGAACATGTCACAATTTTTTTTATTTTCTTTGGCATTTTACTTGTTTTAGCGTGGCTGCCATATTGGCTCTCTACGGTAAAAGATAAACAAGAGTATTCGCCTGAAGAAAAAAAAGCATTGAATATCAGAGTTGTTATTTCCGCGCTGGTTATAGCATTAATAGCAAGAATAACATTCTATTTTGTGCCGGTGAATATAATAATACCGACACACTGGATGGATTTTGCGGCAACTTTAGGTTTTGGAGAATTTACAAGGGGAAGTATTTGTATAATATTTTTCGGCTCAGTGTTTTCTTTTTCTATATGGATGACACTTTTGATTTTGATAGGGGCAGTTATAGTAGAATCTGATTATAGGCCAAAGATTACAATTTGGCTTTTGATTGTCTTGTTTATTTTTACAGCGCATTTCAGTTTTAACAAAAGTTTGATGAATAATATGGATTTTCTGAAAACAATGGCTGAGGCAACGGGCGTCGAAGGCGAAAAAATTGAATCAAAAACTATGCTTCTTCTTGACGGGACAAAAACGGGGAAAAGTAAAATAGTGGAATTGCAGGTCAAGGCATCATCACCAGTATCCTTACACAGGAAGTCAGACAGCAGATTAGCTATATCGGAAGACCAGCTTTTGAAAATAGAGGAGTCGTTGAGAGCTAAAAAATATTCGTGGTATAAAGAAAGTGGCGGGTATGATATAGCAAAAGGCTGGTTTCTTAACTGGGATATTGAAAAAGGCGAAGCCGCTCTTCGTCGGTTAGCGGCCTCGGGAGATATGCTGGGGCAGGCAATTTGGTTACTGCGGTTGAGAAAAACGGCCCAGCTTTCGGATGCAAACTTTGGAATTGTAAGAAATTGGATAGATACGGGGTATTTTTTTGGCTCGAAAATCAAATATTCAGTTTACCAAGCGGCGAGGCGGTTCGGCGAAAAGGAAATAATGAACAAATTTGAGGGAGAACTGCAGAGTAAAAATAGGGATGAAATTCCCAAATTGCCTAAAATTATAAATGGCGAAATATCAGGCAGGATAAAACTCAAAAATCTTCCGCGGGATTGCAAAGTGGGGCTCTTTTATATTGAGCCCTGTAAATCAAGACGCCGTGATGCGGGTATTACAGACTTGTTTAATCAACATGCTTCCGCTTGCAATTTGGTAAAAGCGTACAATTCGCGGGAAGGAAATGAATTTAAATTTGACAATTTAATCGCGGGCAAATATCTGCTTGCTCTTGCATGGAATGGTGATATTTCAGAGAGCATAGCGAATATAAAAATTACCGGCGGCGGAATAATGGAGCTGTCGGATAAAAATCCGCGCAGAAAATTTGATGTAGTGATTACGTTGCCCAAAACAGAAATAATCAATAATAAAAGTTCGGCAGCGCCAGCGGAAAATTGATTGAGTGTTGGAATTACGGTGATTTTGTATTACAATCTGTTTTTGAGGAGGAATAAATGAGAGAAGTGACAGGCAATTTTAAGGGTGATGGAAAAAGAGTGGGGATATGCGTGGCCCGCTTCAATGAATTCATAACGGGCAGGCTTCTGGCCGGAGCGCGGGATGAGCTCATACGCCACGGCGTGCGCGACGAGGATATTGACTGCGTCTGGGTGCCGGGCTCTTTTGAGATAGGCACCGTCGCAAAGGCCATGACGAACAAGGGTTACGACGGTATTATATGTCTCGGGGCGCTGATAAAAGGCGACACGCCGCATTTTGATTATATTTCGGCAGCCTCGCCAAGAGCATAAGCGAGATGGGGACAAAAAGCGGCATGCCGGTCATATACGGTATCGTCACGGCGGAAACGCTCGAGCAGGCCATAGAAAGGGCCGGAGCGAAAGCGGGCAACCGCGGAGCCTCGGCGGCCGTGGCCTGTCTTGAGATGATGGATCTGATGACGAAAATATGACGAGAAGGCAGGCAAGAAAAAGAGTCCTGGACTGCCTTTATGAGGCTTCTATGGGCAAGGATATGGATGATTTTCTCGTCCAATACGAAGATGACAAGCAGTACGGATTCATCAGAAACTTTGTGGACATCGTTAAGAAAAACACGGAATTCTGCGACGATATCATATCGCGTTATTCCAAGAACTGGGAACTGAGCAGGATAGGGCAGGTTGATAAACTGATACTGCGCATGGGGATCAGTGAGATAAAAGCGATGAAGATAGACAAGCGCATCGCCATTAACGAGGCGGTGGAGCTGGCCAAGACCTATTCGACGGAGAAATCGCCCGCTTTTATAAACGGCATACTGAATAGGGCGGCCGAAGACGGAGATAACACGGGAGGGAACGGAAAATGAGCGGTTTTTTAAAAAAGATATTCGGCGGTTTCAGCGCGTCCAGGATAGAAAAAACTTTTGATAACGAAACGGATTCAACGCAGTCATCAAGATGCAAATTCTGCGGTCAGACAATAGTGTGGAAGGATCTCAAGAACGGCAGGAGATGGCCTTTCAACACCCGTAAGGTGAATTGCGCCGACGACGAAGGCAATATTTTTCTAGCATGGGTGCCGCATTTCCAGACATGCAGAAAATGGCGACACAAAAGAAAAACAAGCTGAAAGCGTCCGCCGCGGAAAGGATCAATTTTCTTAAGGCTGAGATACGCCGTCACAACAGACTCTATTATACTGAAAACAGCCCTGAGATATCTGACGGCGAATATGACGCATTATACTCCGAGCTGAAAAAACTTGAGGAAGAAAATCCCTCTCTTGTAAGCTCCGATTCGCCGACCCGGAAGGTCGGGGGAGGGCCTCTTCCGTCTTTCAGATCCATAGTGCACAAAACGCCCATGCTGTCGCTGGAAAACACCTACAGCGGTGACGATATAAAAACATGGATAGAGAGAAACAGGCGCCTTGTATCCGGAACGCGCGTGACTTTCGTTGTGGAACCTAAAATAGACGGCATCGGTATTTCTCTCACTTATGAAAAGGGAAAACTCGCCCTCGCCGCCACGCGGGGTGACGGGGTGAAAGGAGAAGATGTCACAGATAATGTGAAAACGCTGAAATCCGTGCCTCTCGTGCTCTCGGGGAATTTTCCGGAATATCTTGAGGTCAGGGGCGAGGTGTATATGAGCAGGGGCGCTTTCAGCGCGCTCAACGCCGAGCGCGCGCGCTCGGGAGAGGCTCTGTTTGCCAACCCCCGCAACGCCGCCGCGGGGACGATGAAGCTACTGGATCCTTCCAGGGCCGCGAAAAGAAAACTTGACTGTTTCCTCTATCAGGCGGGCGTCATCGAGCCGCCGACGAAAATAAAGACGCACAGCGAGATGCTGGAATATTTCAAAACTCTGGGCATGAGGGTGAACCCCAATATCAGGCAATTTGATTCCGTCGACGGGATGCTGGAATTTTTTGAGGAATTCAATCTCAAGAGGCAGTCGCTGGATTATGACGCAGACGGAATGGTGATAAAAATAAACGAGATGGAGCTTTACGGCGTTCTGGGCCACACGCTCAAAGCGCCCCGCTGGGCCTGCGCCTATAAATTCCCGGCGCAGCAGGCCAGTTCCGTCCTTGAATCCGTGGATATGCAGGTGGGGCGAACGGGTGTTGTCACGCCCGTGGCGAATCTCAAGGCCGTGAAGCTGGGCGGCGTTGTCATCAAAAGAGCCACGCTCCATAATTTTGATGAGGTCCGTCGGCTGGGCCTGAAAGTAGGCGACAGCGTCTGGATAGAGCGCAGAGGCGATGTTATACCTAAGGTGACGGGCGTCATCGTTTCAAAACGCGTGGGTAATGAAAAAGATATAATAGAGCCGGATGTTTGCCCGGCCTGCGGCAGTCCGCTGTACAAAGACGAGGAAAATGTGCGCATTGTGTGCACGAATTCCTTCTGTCCCGCCCAGCTTGAAAGGGGTATCGCCCATTTCGCCTCGCGCAAGGCGATGGACATAGATGGCCTTGGCGAAAAAGTTGTGAAGAGCCTCCTTGAAAATTCCATGATAAAAGACGTTTCCGATATTTACGCTCTCGGTAAAAAAGAGCTTTTGGAGCTCCCGCTTTTTAAGGAAAAAAAAGCCGCCGCGCTCCTTGAGGGAATAGAGAAGAGCCGTCACCGGCCGCTGTCAAAGTTTCTTTTCGCCATGGGAATACCTTTCGCGGGAGAGAAGGTCTGCCGTGTTGTTTCCCGCCATTTCGGCTCGCTGGAAAAAATAATGGACGCTCCCGAGAGCGCGTTTGAGGAAATAGAGGGCCTCGGCGATGTGCGGGCGAAAGCCATAGCGGGCTATCTCGCTCTGCCGGGAACAAAAGCAATACTCGTAAAAATGAAGAAGAGAGGCGTGCTGCCCGCGCCTGATTCCGCGCCTGTTTCGGATAAACTCGCGGGGAAAACATTTGTTTTCACGGGGAAAATACCCATGCCCAGGGAAAAAGCGCAGGAGATCGTCATGTCGCTGGGTGGGAAGGCCTCAGGAACGGTGAGCGAAAAAACGGATTTCGTCGTGGCGGGAGAAAAGTCCGGAGAGAAGTATAAGAAAGCGCTGAAGCTGGGAGTAGCGGTCATAGATTTTGAGGAATTCATGGAAATGACAAAGGAGAAAACAAAATGAACGAGATCCTGAATAAGGTTTTTTTGATGAACACGGTGAGGGCTTACATTATCTGCGCCGCGACTCTCGCCGCTGGCATTATAGCGCTTCGCGTGCTAAGGGCTCTGGTTGCCGGACGCCTCAAAAAGCTGAGTGAAAGATCCACTGTGCCGACGGACAAGATGCGGCTGCAATCACTCGCCGACAGGATCTTCCTGCTGCTCTACACGGGTGTTTTTTATTTCAGCTTGGGAATTCTTCAATTGTCGCCTTCCATCGAGAGGCTTATAGCCACGGCGGCGACGGCAATACTGACGGTGTTCGCGGTGAAGGTTATAATCTCCGCCATAGCTTTTTTGATTGATATGTTCTGGATCGCCCGCGACGAGCATGTGCACAAGGAAGGCCTTGGCGGGATAATGACGACGATCAATATCATCGTCTGGGGTTCCGCGGTCTTATTCTTCCTTGATAACATAGGCATCAAAATATCCGCGGTTATAGCGGGACTGGGCATAGGCGGTATAGCGATCGCTCTGGCGGCTCAGGCGCTGCTGGGCGATCTCTTCAGCTATTTCTCGATTTTCTTTGACAGGCCTTTTGAGGTCGGGGACTTCATCATCGTCGGTGAATTCATGGGAACGGTTGAATACATAGGCATGAAAACCACCCGCATCCGTTCGCTCGGCGGGGAGCAGATGATATTCTCAAACAGCGATCTCACCAATTCAAGGGTGAAGAATTACAAGAGAATGGAGCAGAGGCGCGTCGTGTTCAAGATAGGCGTGACATATCAGACCCCCGTCGAAAAACTTAAAATAATCCCGGATATAATAAAAAAAGCCGTTGAGGACGCCGGCAACACCGTGTTCGACCGTTCTCATTTTCTGTCTTTCGGGAATTTCAGCCTTGATTTTGAGAGCGTTTATTATGTCAAGAGCGGCGATTACAATCAGTACATGGACGCTCAGCAGAAGATAAATCTCGCCCTGAAGAAAGAGTTTGAGGACCGCATGATAGATTTCGCCTATCCGACGCAGCTTGTGTATCTCAGTAAAGAGACGTGAGAGAGGGCGCGATAAAAAGCTGTAGAGTGGAGCAGAAAAAGCAGGCCGTCCCCTTTGTCCAATAAGTAACGAAATGTTTCATCCGCCGGCGCGGAGTCAACCCCTGGCACCATTGCGGAGAAGGCGGTATTTTAATATAATCGCAAAATGAGAAACATACTCCCTGTTTACAAAAAGGTGCATATCACTGTCGCCAGGGCCCAGGGGAAATACATATGGGACATAAGCGGCAGAAAATATCTTGATTTTATATCAGGGATCTCTGTGAACGTTCTGGGGCACAGGCCGTCAGCCGTCGTGAAGGCCGTCAGAGAGCAGCTCGGAAAATACATGCATGTCTCAAATCTTTACACGGATATGAATCAGGAAAAATACGCCGATCTTCTCATCAAAAAAACTTTTCCGGGGAAGGTGTTTTTTTCCAATTCAGGCACCGAGGCGAATGAGCTGGCGATAAAATTCGTCAGAAAAGCGGGTGAGGGCAGAAATAAATTCAGGATCATATCTTTTTCAGGCTCATTCCACGGCCGCTCGATGTCAACTCTTTCGGCCACGGGCCAGAAAAAATTTCACGAAGGATTCAGGCCGCTTCTGACGGGTTTTGATTTCGCGAAATTCAATGATATCTCTTCCGTGGAAAAACTCATAAGCCCCCGGACTGCGGCGGTGCTGGTCGAGCCCGTGCAGGGCGAAGGCGGCATCTATCCGGCCGAGAGAACTTTTCTGCGGGATCTGAAAAAACTCTGCGTGAAACACAAGCTCTTCCTTATTTTTGACGAGATACAGACGGGTTTCGGCAGGACGGGAAGCCTTTTCGCGTTTCAGAAATACGGGGTGTCCCCGCACATACTGACTCTGGCGAAAGCCGCCGGCGGCGGACTGCCCCTGGGTGTGACGGTGCTCGGTGAGGGCCTTGAAAAACATTTTACATACGGCTCTCACGGTTCCACTTTCGGGGGGAATCCCCTCTCCGTGGCCGCCGGCCTGGCCACTCTCAGATCCATTGACGCTAAAATGCTGAAAAGGATCAATGCCCTCGGGAATTATTTTATGGCATCTTTATCAAAACTCTCCTCGCGTTTCCCCGTCATCCGCCAGATACGGGGAGAAGGGCTTATGATCGGTGTGGAATTCAAAAAACCAATAGCGGGCGGAGCGGTGGCGTATTCTTTTAAGAAAGGCATTCTCGTGAACGCCTGCAAGGAGAACATTCTGCGCTTTTTGCCGTCTTATGTGATAGACAGGAGTGATATAGATTTGGTTGTTAGTGAACTGGCCGGCTTTTTGGACGAAAAGCCCGACGGTGTCGGGAAATGATTTGTGTTGGTAACAGGAGGTTATAACAATGACTGAAACGATTTCTTTTTTCTACATTCC
The DNA here is from genome assembly GCA_013791745.1 of Candidatus Omnitrophota bacterium. Lineage (NCBI taxonomy): Bacteria > Pseudomonadati > Candidatus Omnitrophota > Candidatus Omnitrophota bacterium. Next base: position 4,674 of record VMTH01000106.1, on the reverse strand, counting down.
GCTCATCAGCGGGATTCTGGGTTTGATCACGGTGGCGGCGCTGGCGGCTCATGTCCTGAAAGCATCTCAGGGGAAATCCAAAATGATCGAGATCTCGAATCTCATTCATGACGGCGCGATGGCCTTTCTCTCGAGAGAGTACAGGCAGATCGGCGTTTTTGTCCTGATTGTGGCCGTGATAATGTTTTTCACGCTCAGCAGGCTGATGCCCATCGCCTTTATAAGCGGCGCGCTTTTTTCCATACTGGCGGGTTTCATAGGGATGTCCATAGCCACCCGCGCAAACGCCCGCACGGCGCAGGCAGCGTCGATCGGCCTGAACGAAGCTCTGAATGTGGCTTTTCCCGCGGGAATGGTCATGGGCCTTTCGGTGGCCAGCCTCGGACTGCTCGGCCTGACATTGATGTACATGTTCTTCATGTGGAAGCTGGGCCTCACCTCGCCTGATTTTATACTTAACCTCAACAGTGTCACCGGCATCGTCGTGGGTTTCAGCATGGGCGCCAGCTCAGTGGCTCTTTTCGCCAGGGTGGGCGGCGGCATTTACACAAAGGCCGCCGATGTCGGAGCGGATCTTGTGGGAAAGGTTGAGGCCGGAATACCGGAAGACGATCCCAGGAATCCCGCCGTCATAGCCGATAACGTGGGAGATAATGTGGGGGATGTGGCCGGAATGGGCGCAGATCTTTACGAATCCTATGTCGGGGCTATAATCTCCGCCTGCGTCATCGCGGCGGCTTCGGGAGATGTAAAAGGCATTTTTCTGCCTTTTCTTATAATCAGCTGGGGGCTTTTATCTTCCATAGACAGAAAATTCTTCGTGAAAACGAGCGCGAAGGTCAACGCTCAGGAGGCTCTGAGAAACGGCCTTCTATCGGCCTCAGTTTTTTTTGTTCTGGGGGCGCTTGCGATAACGGTGCTGTGGTATGACAACACCGCCATAGCCAAGTTCGGGCCTTTCGGCGCTATCGCGGCGGGCCTCATAGCCGGCCTTATCGTCGGTTATACGGCGGAATATTACACTTCGGGGAAACAGGTACAGAAAATTGCCGAGGCTTCAAAGTCGGGGCCGGCGATGAACATCCTGTCCGGCCTGACCTGCGGAATGTATTCAACGGGTTTTTCAATTCTTGCCATTGCGGCTGCGACGGTTGTCTCTTACAAATGCGCAGGCATATACGGTGTGGCGCTTTCCGCCATAGGCATGCTCTCAATAACAGGCATGACGGTCGCTGTTGACGCTTATGGGCCTATCGCCGACAACGCCGCCGGGATAGCCGAAATGGCCGATATGGGCCCTGAGGTGCGAAAACGCGCCGAAAACCTTGACGCTGTTGGAAACACGACCGCGGCCATAGGCAAAGGTTTCGCCATAGGTTCGGCGGCCCTTACGGCGCTGGCTCTTTTTACGGCATACGCTCAGAGCGCGGGTTTGGCAAAGGATGCCGCGGGTATGTCCATCATCAACATCCTTGACGCGAAAGTTGTGGGCGGCCTTTTTATCGGGGGTATGATCACTTTTATTTTCGCGGCGGCTACAACGGCGGCGGTTAACAAGTCCGCTACAAGCGTTGTTGACGAAGTGCGCAGGCAGTTCAGGGAAATACCGGGCCTCATGGAAGGGAAGGCTTTGCCGGATTCCGCAAGATGCGTGAGCATCACAACAGACGGCGCCCTGGCCCAGATGAGGGTGCCGGGAATAGCCGCTGTGCTCGTGCCGATTCTGGTCGGGGCACTGATGGGAACAGAAGCGCTCGGCGGGTTTCTGGCGGGTTCTCTTGTGACGGGCGTTCCGCTGGCCCTTTTCCTGGCCAATGCCGGAGGCGCGTGGGATAACGCGAAAAAATATGTTGAAGAGGGCAACCTCGGCGGCAAGGGCTCAGACGTTCACAAGGCCACGGTCATAGGAGACACAGTCGGTGATCCCTGCAAGGACACCTCCGGACCGTCCATAAACATATTGCTCAAGCTGATGTCCATCGTGTCGCTCGTTTTTCTTCCGGTGATCATCGCGCTGAACGAGCGTGTGCTTGATTTATTCTGAGGGATATTATATAAAAAGACTCAACGATATTTTGTGCAGAGAGCTTTCTTTTCCGCTTCGCGGCGGACTTAAGGCCAAAAAGGAGGTTTCGTGAATTACGAGACAATTTTTATTGTGCATCCTGACGCTACTCAGGAGCAGCAGGATGAGATCCTCAAAGAGGTGAAGGGCATCCTGTCAGAGAAGAAGACGGCGGTGCTTTCGGAACAGAACTGGGGCAAGAAAACTCTTGCTTACGAGATCAAAAAGAACAAAGAGGGCTTTTACTATTATGTGAAGTTTTCCTCGCTGGTGTCGGACATCCCCAACAAGCTCTCGCTGTTTTACAGGCGGAGCGAACCGGTTCTCAAGTTCCTGACACTGAGGCTTGACGATTGAACGGCGTTTAACGCGGGAGGTAGAAAATGGCTAATTTCAACAAAGTGATGATCATGGGTAATCTCACGAAGGATCCCGAGGAACGTTTTACGAAAAACGATCAGGCGGTGGTTCACTTCACTGTCGCCTGCAACAGAGTGTACCGCGACAAGGTTTCAGGAGAACAGAAGAAGCAGGTTTCCTTTGTTCCTGTGTCAGTTTGGGGCAGAGCGGCCGAGAATTGCAAGCAGTATCTGCAGAAAGGCAGCCCCGTTTTCGTAGAGGGCAGGCTTGTCAGCAGCAGCTGGGAGAGCCCTCAGGGAGAAAAAAAATTCAAGCTTGAAGTGACGGCGCAGTCCGTGCAGTTTCTGTCCAGCGGACCCAAGCGCGCCGGCGGAGAATCCTCCGCGGATCCTGATCCGGTGAACATACAGGATGAGCCCCCGGGCGGCCCGTCGGAAGACGAGGTGCCTTTTTAGGTAATAACAGGAGAAAAAAATGGAAAAAAAAACATTTAAAAAAAGATTTTCAAAAACGGTAAGGCCGAAACGAAAATGCAGATTTTGTAAAACAAGAATAGCGATAGATTACAAAAATGTGCGTATCCTGCAGAACTTTGTGGGTGACAGCGCCCGCATACTGCCTTCCGTTATCACCGGCACCTGCGCGCGTCATCAGAGAGAGCTGACCACGGCTATCAAAAGAGCCCGTCAGATAGCGCTACTGCCTTACACTGTCTGATATGGGGACAGTTTCCCCCCAACCGGCGCAGGGAGGCTCGCGAGGGCGTCCGGCGGCGTTTATGTCGCTGGCTCTGCTTGCGGCGGGGGGACTCATGAGCGTTTTTTATTTTCCGGCGGCGGTTCAGCTGGCCACGCTCAAAGCACAGGGCAGAAGAGCTGATTTTTTCCTGCTTCTGGCGCTCGCTATCGCCGTCGTGGCAGCAACAGCGAATCCCGCGGGCGGGCTGATTTTTGCCTGTGCCGCATCAGGCTGTATCGCGGCGGGCCTGCTCAAAAGGCCTGAGGATTATTTCAGAAAACTTTTCGCGGGTTTTTTTGCCGCGCTTGCTCTGCTTGTGGCGGGAGGATGGTTCTTTTCCTTCCTCGACACGGCAGAGATATTCCGCGCCATAAGCAAAATATTTTTGTTTTCCCTCGCCGGGAACGCGAAAGTGATGGCGGGGGCGCAGGCCTCCCAGCTGGCGGAAAAAGCTTTCAGGATTGTTCCCGCAATGGCGCTCATTATGCTAACTGCCGGTTATTTTTTAAACCTCGCCTTCATAGGTTTTATGACGGGAAAAAGAACATCCTTCGGCAGGGCGTCAAAAGCTATACCCGTGTCGGTTTACGCGCTGGCTCTGGCTTTGGCAATGGCGGCGGCCGGAAAATATTTTTTTGCCGCTTATTTGTCGGAAAATCTTCTGACAGTGTCGGTATTTTTGTTTTTTGTCTCGGGTTGCGGGATAATATGGTCAATGCTGATGCGCCTCGGGGCGGGACGGTTTCTGAGCGCCGTTATGACGGCGGCTTTTGTTTTTATATGGCCGGCCGCCGTGGGCCTCGGCGTGATGGGAAGATGGATTAAATTCAATAAGAAAGGGAGGAGATGATGAAAGTCATACTGACAAAAAATGTTGAGAATCTGGGGGATATAGGCGAGATCAAAACCGTTTCCGACGGTTACGCGAGAAATTATCTTCTGCCGGGGAATTTCGCTCTGAAAGCGACGAAGCATTCCGAGCAGCAGGTTGAAAAAATGAAAACGCGTTATATCGCCGAAAAAGGAAAGCTCCTCCAGAAGGCGCAAGAAATAGCCTCAGCGATAGCCAAAACCGAGATCAATATAGCGAAGAATGTGCACGAAGAGAAAAAACTTTTCGGTTCTCTGGGCGTTTCCGAGATAACCGAAGCTCTCGCAGCGAAAAAAATACACATTGACAGGAAATCGGTGATCATCAAAGAGCCCATAAAGGAAATAGGGATCTATGACGTGGAGATCAGGCTTCATCCGGAGGTGAGCGCTTCCGTCAAAGTCTGGGTGACGGCGGCCGAATAAATGGCAGCGAAAAAAAAGACGGATTTAAAGGACATAGCCGGTTCCGCGGAATTCAACGTCCCCCCCCATGACATAGAGGCGGAAAGAGCCGTTCTCGGGGCGCTGCTGATGGACAAGGATATCATCCACACCGTCAGCGCCGTCATAGGTTTCAAAGGCGATGTGTTTTACGACGACAGGCACCGCATAATATATGAGTCTCTCATAGAACTGCT
>VMTH01000105.1 GCA_013791745.1 Candidatus Omnitrophota bacterium | reverse complement strand
TTCTTCTGTGAGCCTGGACCCCCTTGAAAAAAAACCGCTGTATAATTTCTGTCCAGGTAAAGAAATACTTTCCATCGGCAGCGTTGGCTGCAATTTCATCTGCCCATGGTGCCAGAATTACGGCATCTCTCAGTCGGCGGTCGAGGATGCGCAGTTGCGCGATGCCCGGCCGGATGAACTTGTGACACTGGCCAAAACATATAATTCCGTCGGCATTGCCTACACCTATAATGAACCGCTGATCAATTTTGAATTTATCAGAGACTGCGCGGAGTTGTTTAATAAACACTTGCTGAAAAATGTACTTGTCACAAACGGTTATATAAACGAAAAACCGCTCGCGCTGCTTTTGCCTTTGATGGACGCGGCGAATATTGATATAAAATTCTTTCGCCACGAGCCGTATAAAAAATACTGCGGCGGGGATCTGGGCGATGTCATGCGCAGCGTCGAGATGTTCGTGAAAGCCGGCAAACACATCGAACTGACATTCTGCGTGATCCCGGGATTAAACGATGATGAGGATGATTTCAGGGAAATGATTGACTGGATATGGGCGCTTTCGCCGTCTGTCCCACTGCATATATCAAGATATTTTCCCGCGCACAAACATAAATCTCCGCCTACATCTTTGAAAACGCTTGATAGATTAAGGGATGTGGCGATTAAAAAACTTGATTTTGTTTATCAGGGCAATGTCAGCGGCCAGACTGGCACATACTGTCCTGTGTGCAGGGCGCTTCTCATCCAGCGTACGGGTTACAGCGTAGAGATCAAAGCCCTTAACGGCAGCAGCTGCGCCAATTGCGGAGCTGAGCTGTCCATAGCCTTGTGAAAAAGGAAAAAGGGGACGTCCTTAATATTATGCTGAGAAGGGGGAGACATATCGTAGAAAAAGTAGGACGTCCTCTTTTTCTATGTTTCTTTTTAGGGACGGTGTTTTTATTCGGGTCTTGTTCGCGGGGGATAAAAACCAGGCGTTTTCTTTATTTTGGAACGTTTATAGATATAAGCCTGCCGGGCGGCTGTGATGCGGATCTTTTCGGAATTCTGGAAGATGAAATCAAACGCTGTGATCATCTTTTAAGCGTTAAGTCCGGCTCGACGGCAGAACTGAACAGGAACGGGATATCGCGCAACGCGGAACTTGCCGCGCTGATAAAACGCGTCAAACACGCGCACAGGCAGACAGGCGGCCTTTTTGATCCGACTGTTGAGCCGGTTTTGAAAGTGAGCGGATTCTCGCCGGCGTCCGGCCATAAGGGTGCTCCAGCGCCTCCGAAGGATCTGAAAAAAGCTTTAAGCGAGGTGGGCGCCGATAAAATAAAAATAGAGAGGGATGTTATTAAAACCGGCGGAGCTCTGCTCAATTTCGGCGGCTGCGGCAAGGGTTATCTCCTGGAGCGATTATCGGAAACGCTGAGAGATAATCTCGTCAATGACGCTCTGATAAATGCCGGAGGAGACATACTGGCCATGGGGAAAAATTCCGGGAAACTGTGGCGGATAGGGGTGCGCCAGCCCGGAGAAAAAAGTTTCACGCTTGTCCTGGGTATAACGGATGAAGCTGTCGCAACAAGCGGTGATTATGAGAATTTCTTTATGGACGGCGGAAAAAAATACACTCATATACTGAGTCCGACAACCGGCCTCTCTTCGGACAAAAGGCAGGTCACGGTTATCTGTGCAGCGCCGCTCGATGCTGACATATACGCCACCGCTTTTATGCTCATGGAGACAGAAGAGGCACTTGGCCTGGCTGATGAGCGCGGCATGGGCCTTATGATTTACGAGCCTGACGGCAAAACCGTGTCAAATGAAATATTCAGGAACCATATAGTCCGCTGAGAGGAAATGTCAGTTACCGGATTCCCGCGTGGGAAGGTTGTTGATTATCTCGGAGTTTTTTATCATGTTGTCCATCCAGCCGTAATAGATGAGCGAACGCTTTTCGTTCAGCAGTGTGTTTTTAAATTCCGCCCTTTTTTCTTCAAAGTCTTCTTTAGGGAAGGATGATTTGAATACGATGGCGGCCTCCATGGGTGACACTTTAGCGGACGACAGCATTAAATCTCTGTAAAATTGTTTTTTAATAGAATCCCTCAAATTGTTCTCAAAGTCAAATCGGGACATTTTATAATACATGGCCAGCACGCGCTGATAGATATTCTGGCTGAATATTCCGTCCTGCTGGAATGCCTTCATGGACATTATGGAAGATGAGATTATTTCGTCCGGCACTTTTACGCCGAATTTCCCGGCCTGCTGCATTATGAGTTCATCCTGTACCATTTGAGCGAGAATGTTTTGCTTTATGTTACTGATATCGTCGGCGGTGAGGGGCGTTTCCCTCTCATCGCGCTCTCTGTCAAGGCGCTGTGTGAAAGACTGGTGATAATCGTCATAATTTATTTTAGTTTTATTAACTTTAACGGCTGTCGGCATCTGAGCCTGATAGTTCATATAGAAAAGGCCGATTATGAAAACAGCGGCGATAACGCTGAGAATTGTCTTGGCGTGCTTTCTCACAAATTCCATAAATTTATCCCCCCTGGCAAAAAGTTCATGTTATTTTCTCAAATTTTATGATATATTCTACAATAAAATGACAGAAAATCAAATTTATAGTCAAACCTCGCGCGCCGCCGCGCTGGTGCTGGGTTTAATTTTAATGTCGGGGTGTTATCCGGCTAAGCGTATGATTGTTCAGCCTGAGGTTCCGCGCGATTATTGGACAGAAAAAAAACAGAGGATCAGCCCTCATCAAAAAAGAGCCGTCCTTGAGGCGCTGGAAAGGGTGAGGAAGAAAGCCGCCTCGGGCAGTTCTCTAGACAGTCTCGGTATAAGCACGCTTAAAGAATCCGTTGTTCTGCTGGACCATCCGTCGGCCGCCGCGCCGTTTATAGCAGATGCTATTGAAGGCAGGGATTTATGGTCCGGCATAAAAGGGGAGTCTTATTACTGGAAATTCCGTTACTGGTGCATAGATATGGCCGGTTATATGGATGAGCGTCAATTTGCCGGCATGCTTGCTTCCATTGTTTCCCGCGAAGATGAGAAAGATGAGCTGCGGATCCGCGCGGTAATGACCTTGCGGGAGATGAAAGAGAAAGAGAGCCTCCGGAAACTGTTTATGGAAATGAAAAATTCAGCCGTGAGAGAAGAAATAGCCCGGGCCCTTCTCTATTTTGATTAGTCTTCGTTTTTCGGCAGCGGAGCGGTTTTTTCCATGGTGACGTTGCCTTCAAAAAAAGCCCCCTCGTTTATGGTTATCTGCGAGGTCTTGATGTCGCCTTTTATTTTACCGTCTTCCATGAGTTCCATGGATATGTAAGAGTGGATATTGCCTTCCACCTCCCCGCTTACAATGACCGTTTGCGCGGTGACGTCGCCTATGATCTTTCCGGTGTCGCCGATAATCACAGCGTCCGCCTGCTCTATCCCGCCGTTCACAAGCCCGTCTATTTTTAGGGATCCTTTGGTTGCGATGGTGCCGGTTATCACGCTTTCGTGACCTATCACTGTCTCAATACGGCCTATTTTTTTCTCTAGTTTGTTTGAACCGAACATTTAAAAACTCCTGTTAACGAAATACATGGGATTAAGCGCTTTCCCGTATCGTTTTATCTCATAATGCACATGATATCCGGTCGCGCGTCCGGTGCTGCCTATATTTGCGATTATCTGTCCTCTTTCGACCTTGTCCTGCTGTTTAACAAAAACCTCATCGCAATGTCCGTAATAACTTGTATATCCCATGCGGTGGGATATCACAACGGTTTTGCCCAGATTCCCCGCCCAGCCCGCGAAAACCACTCTCCCGTCGGCAGTGGCTCTCAGGGGGGTGTCTTTCACATTCGCGATGTCAAGCCCGCTGTGGAACTGGCTGTTTCCCGTAAAAGGAGAAGCTCTCAGACCGAAGGGGCTTGTCACCCTTCCCATGGCCGGCCAAATCGCGGGGGTTGAACGGGCCAGTATTCTTTTTTCGTTCAGGTATTCTGAAATCTCGCGAAAATTGAGCTTTTCCTGCCATCCGCCCGCGAGCATTTCTTCCACATTCATCGCCAGCAGTTCCTCGGATTCAGCGGGGCTTGTCTCAAGAAGAATTTTGGATAACTGGAGGCTCTGGAGTTTTGACGGCCCGCCGGCGGCTGAGTATTCTATGATCTTTGATTCCTTCCCCAGCGCGAGTATCCCTTTCAGCCGGGTATTGAGCTCGGACGTCTCTGCGATAAGGTCGAGGGAGTTGTTTAATTTTTCACTGAAACTGACAACCTTGTTCTGCAGCGTGATATTCGCTTTTTGAGTTTCGTCAATTTTCACGCGTTCGCTTATGAAATATGCCGCTGTCGCTGTTATGGCGAACCACACTGAGCATCCGAGAAACAGGAACAGATATGATATTGTGACCTGTGTTCCGCGTCTTCCTCCGTGGGGAAGCAGCATAATCGTAAGCTGTTTCCTGGGCACATGATACCGTTTAACGGTTTTATCGCTCATAAGAGATAATTATACTATCTGGCCGCTGACTTTGTCAACGCGTAACGCGGCCGTGTAACGCGGCGCGGTTATTTGTTTCGCTGTTATTTGCTCAGGAATTTGCGCAGTGTTCTGACTTTCGCGAAAATAAAAGAGCACAAAATCAAAATCACCAGATTCATAACAATGTTTACGACACTCATCGCCCCAATCACTTCCATTTGTTCCATTTTCCCCCCTGGTTACAAACCCCACATATTTCTGTGTTTACAATTCCTTTGTGATTCATTATACTAAATCGATTGGATGTCTGCCTAGCGCAACCAAATAAACAGGGAATTTAGTATTATAATTTGAAGTAGTTTATCGGCATAACCTTTTTAAAAGGGGGATTTTATGAAAAATTTTACAAAGTATATTTCTATTGCTCTTCAAATTACGGGTATTGGTCTTTCTATCTGGCAGATATCGAAATTCGCTACCAGCGGCAACATACAAGACTTCATCTACAGCCTTATAGGCTTGGCCATCTTCATCTTAGGCGGTTTTATGAAGCATTATAGTGTCGGTAGAAATGATGAGGTAAATAAAAATATTCTATGGAAATTTAACACATGGGGGATCATGCTTTTTGAAAAATTACGGGTAAAATTTTTGGAAGTCAATACGCTGCTGCATAAAAACACTACTCGGGCGATGAGAATCTATATAGGTATAGCAATCGGAATTATTTTTTTAGCAACCTTTCGCGCATGCAGACCCGACGCACAAAAACTTACTGCTAATATAAGTTCCCCCGGGCCAACAAAGCTGATGGAAAACAGCAGGCCGGAATCGGTAACTATAACTTTCAATGGATCCGCGGCTCAATTAAAACATGTGGGAAAAATAATATCAGACGGTATCTATGTGGATCCTCCCGTCAAGGGCACATGGAGATGGGTATCTGATTCAAAACTAACCTTTACGCCAAAAGAAGACTGGGCAGTTGGACAGGAATACAAAGTAAAATTAGACAGTTCTATATTTCCAAAACATCTAAAGCTTAGAACATATAAATTTAGTTTCAATTCTGCGCCGTTCACAGTCAGCCTGAAAGATGTGAAATTCTATCAGGATCCCAAGAACCCAATGGTCAAGAGAGTTGTCGCTACTGCTGTTTTTAGCCATGCGGTAGTTCCTGAGGAATTTGGAAAACACATATTTTTACAAATGGAAGGTGAAAAGACCGGCTTTATGGGAATGGGGAAAAAATCTTTTCCGTTTACTGTTACCTATGACAAGTTTAACGGTGAGGCATATATTTTCTCGGATATCATCCGGATCCCTCCTGATGACACAAAAATGACCGTTGTTATCGAGAATGAAGTTCAAGCAGCAAAAGGAGGGCAGGATTTTCCAAATACTCTGAGCCAGACGGTAACTATCCCGGGGATGTATAACTATTTCCGCGTGGAATCTGTTCAAGCAACTATCGTACACAATGAACTATATGAATCGGAACAAATATTAGTACTAACGGCAAGCGCTGATGTACATGGATCAGAAATTCAGAAAAACATGACTGTCTATTTACTGCCTAAAAACCGGCCTCCCGTACCCGGAGATAAAAGAACTATAGTAAATTATAGCTGGGGTGATACTCGAATAATCGGGCCGGAAATTTTAGAGCACTCTCAAAAACTTGAATTGACTCCTATTCCAACAGACAGAGAATTTACCACAGTACACTCCTATAAATTTGAGACTGAACCGAATCAATATCTTTACATTAAACTCAATAAAGGAATTCAGGCCTACGGGGGGTATGTTTTAGCTAAGCATTATGACACTATTCAACGGATACCAAGTTTTTCCCGGGAACTTAAAATCATGCATGACGGCGCTGTCTTGAGCCTTAGCGGGGATAAGAAACTATCAGTTATCTCAAATGGAATAGAAGCCATCAAAGTCACTTTTGCACGTGTACTTCCCGGACAAATCAATCACATGGTAAGTCAATCCGGGGGACAGTTTAAAAGCCCATATTTCCAAAATTATAGATTCGGGACTGATAATATTACAGAAGTATTTACTGAAATCCGTACGCTTATTCAAACGAGTCGGCCTAAAACACAGTATACAGCCGTAGATTTTTCACGTTATCTAGGTGCAAAACATGGGCTATTCTTCTTGAAAGTTCAGAGCTGGGATCCTGTTAGAAAAAGAACTACCGGGATGGAGGACAAACGTTTAGTTTTAGTAACTGACCTTGGTCTTCTGGTAAAGGAAGAAAAGGATGGCAGCCGGAAAGTATTTGTGCAGTCTATCCCCTCCGGGAATTCTTTGGCGGGAGTTGATGTACACATAATCGGTAAAAATGGCGTTCCCGTTGTCACAAAAACAACAGAAAATCAAGGATTTGTATTTTTTCCTCCCCTGCAAAGCTTCACTAACGAAAAAGAGCCCGTTGCCATTGTAGCGAAAAAGGGACTTGACTTATCTTTTATTCCATATAATTGGAATGATAGAATGTTGAATTTCTCCCGGTTTGATATCGGTGGAATCCATACAAGTTTATCTCCTGAAAAATTACAGGCATATCTTTTCTCAGATCGAGGTATTTATCGTCCGGGTGATGCAATTCGCGTAGGAGCCATAATAAAACGGGGCGATTGGAATCCGGTGCTGGTGGGCATTCCTCTGGAAACAGTTGTAATTGATGCTCGCGGTCTGGAAATACAGAAACAAAGAATTCGGTTATCACAATTTGGATTTGAAGAAATTCTGTATACAACAGAAGAGAACGGCCCAACCGGACAATACCAGTTTCGGGTTTATATAGTTAAAGATAGTAAACGTAGTACTCTGCTTGGTTCGGTGTCTGTCAAGGTAGAGGAATTTCTACCTGACCGCATGAAAATCACCACTCTTTTTTCAAAGGAATTTCCGCAGGGGTGGGTAACGCCGGATAACCTAAAGGGCTTAGTAATGTTAAGGAATCTTTTCGGAACTCCCGCGGAAAAACGCCGGGTTGCCGCCGACTTAACAATATCACCTTGCCCTCCATTTTTTCGCGCCTATAGAGATTATACGTTTATCAATCCAAATCGTAAAAAGAAAAACGGCATGAGCACTTTCACGGAACGCCTTAATGACAAGACGACTGATGAAAACGGGGAAGCAGATTTTGAGTTTGACCTATCGCGTTTTGAAAAAGCCTATTACCGGATAGATTTTCTTGCCAGTGGTTACGAGGCTGAGGCAGGCAGAGGCGTTAGTTCCGAAAGTTCTATTTTCGTTTCAGACCTCCCGTTCCTTTTGGGCTATAAGTCTAATAGCAATCTGGAATATATTAAACGCGACAGCAAACATGATATCAAAATCATAGCGATAGACTCAAAATTAAAACAAACAGCAGTTTCGGGGTTAAGAGCTGTTTTAATCAATCGGCTTTATGTTTCAACATTAGTAAAACAGAGAAATGGAACCTATAAGTATCAGTCTGTTGAAAAAGAAGTAGTGATCAGTTCCAAAACAATATCTATCCCGCCTGAAGGATTGATGTATGACCTTCCCGCCCAAAAACCGGGAAATTATATTATTTCTGTGCGCGACAACGAAGATTTTGAACTTTTACGCACAGGTTATAGCGTCATTGGAAAGGCAAACCTCAGCCGGTCACTTGACAAAAACGCCGAACTCCAAATAAAACTAAACAAAAGTGATTTCGCGCCGGGTGAGACGATCGAAATACAGATTACTGCCCCATATGAAGGTGCCGGTGTAATCACAATAGAACGGGACAAAGTTTATGCTTCAAAATGGTTTAAAACCAATACCACAAACTCTATACAGCGAATTACGGTTCCGGAAAACCTTGAGGGCAATGGATATATAAATGTTTCTTTTGTGCGCGCCATAGATTCACAAGAAATATTCACAAGTCCTTTAAGTTATGCGGCAGTACCCTTTACTGTTAGTCTTGCAAGACGAACTAATCAGCTAAAGATTGATATTCCCGAAATAGCGCTTCCGGGGAATCCCTATAAAATAAAGTATAAAAGTAACAAAAAAGGAAAAGTTGTTATATTTGCCGTCGATGAAGGAATCCTGCAAGTGGCCAAATATAAAACCCCTGATCCTTTAGCCAAATTCTTTGAGAAACGGGCGCTTGAAGTACGCACATCTCAGATTGTAGATTTAATTCTTCCGGAATTTACAATTTTCAAAGAATTGTTTAGTACGAGTGGCGATGGATATGACAAAGACGCGCTATCAAAGAACTTGAATCCATTTAAACGAAAACGCCAGAAACCGGTTGCTTACTGGTCAGGTATTATAGACATGGATACTGAGTGGATGGAAGTAGTTTTTGACATGCCCGATTATTTCAACGGGACAGTACGCGTTATGGCTGTTTCTCTCACTGATGATACAATCGGGGTAACCGAAAAAAAGGAATTGTGCGCGGGCCGTTCGTTTTAACGCCGAATGTGCCTACTTTTGTCGCGCCGGGTGATGCATTCGAAGTTAGTATTGGCGTCCATAATAATGTGGACAATTCCGGGGCGAAAGCTGAAATAAAACTTCAGCTAATTACATCAAAGCACACGGAAGTAATTGGCACAAATATACAGACCCTTGAAATAGCTGAAAAAAGAGAAGGCGTTGCAAAATTTAAGATTCGCGCAAATAATGTACTGGGATCGGGGAACTTCACATTTATAGCTTCTATGGTCGGGAAACAATCAAAATCCTCTATAGACCTTAGTATAAGGCCGCCTATTCCATATATGACAATAGTTAAAGGCGGTTATCTAAAAAAACGCGGGAAAGCAGAAATCTCAGTCGAAAGAAAGCTCTATCCTCATTTTAGAGTTTTGGACACGGCGGCATCAAAAGTACCAATTGGTCTTGCGCACGGATTAGATGTTTATTTAAGGAATTTCCCATACAGTTGTACGGAACAGCTCGTCAGTCAGACGGTCCCGGCTATTGTCCTGCGAAAACATCCTGAATTTGGCTATGATTCCAAAAAATCTGATGCTCATTTCAATCGAGCCGTAAAAATCCTTCAATCCAGACAAAATGCCGAAGGAGCGTTCGGGTTCTGGGCAGCTAATTCTCATGTATCATCTTTTCAGACAGTGTATACCCTGCATTTTCTTCTTGAGGCACAAGATGCGGGTTACCCTGTGCCGCAAACTCTTTTATCCAGGGGACGCCTATATCTGCGCACACTGGCTTCTGAAAAAGTAGAATCATTGTCCCAAGCCCGGATAGCTGCATACGCTATATATGTTTTGACCCGTTATCAGGAAGTTACCACGCAATATGCGGATACTTTGTGCAATTGGCTTACTAAGAACGACAAGACTGGTTGGGAAAAAGACGTAACCGGCATTTATCTGGCTGCCGTATATCAGATGCACCGGTTGAACAGAAAAGCGGAAAATTTGATTTCTCATTCACGCTTGGGAGATCCGCAAAAAGCAGATTACAACTCTTTTTATGACGGACTTCTGCGAGATGCTGTTTATTTATATATTGCCTCACGCTACTTCCCCGAACGGATAGGGAAAATACGGGGCGATGAACTAATAAACATTGCAACGCCTGTTCTAGAAGGTCGCTTTAATACGACAAGCGCGGCTTTCGTTA
>VMTH01000104.1 GCA_013791745.1 Candidatus Omnitrophota bacterium | reverse complement strand
TAGCCTTTTCATATTCATCTAATGCTTGCTTGGCTATCTTTTTCCTTGATTTGCCATGACTGCTCCGAATTTCTAAAGAATATATATGGCCAAGTTTTCTGTATGCTTCATCGTCATTTGGGGTAATGCGCTGGACATCTTTCAAAATTTTTATACACAAATCTTTATCAAAAAGCGTGAAAAAATTTACTGCATTCATAAGTATTTTCACGTTACTTTTATTACTCTCCACCTGCTTGAGCCATAATTGCTTAGCATCGCTATAAGCGGATTTATCTAAAATAGGATTGAGCTCGGCATATGGGTGACCCGCTATTTCAGACTCCGGGTGATTATTAATAAGCCAACGCACATGTTCTTGTTTTTTCTTGCGGCTACTTTCTGATTTAGAGTGCCTAAAATAATATTTTAGCAACTTTTCCCGTACATTTAGATCCCCTGGGTTCGATAAAAGTTGCTCTTCCAATTTATTCGCTTTTTTCTCTGAAATATTACCTCTATTTCCCGCAATATAATGAATCCCCTTATTAAAAATATAAGTTGAATTCTTAATAGTCAGGAAAATTGCTCCTATAAAAACAACGCAAATGGACACAAACTTAAAAATATTATTTTTTCTCATTACGACTTTCCTCCGCACCACTTTTTCCACTGCTCCCAAAAACCAAACTTCTAATTGTTGTGGCTATGGTTAATACACACAACACAATGCCTATTGAAGTGCCAAATAAGATTGTTGTTATACTAATGCTACCGTCGAGGAATACTGGCAAGGAAATACCTATTATTGCAATAAATGGAAGCCATTTATTAAGTCTTGAAATATGAAAAAATCTGTCCAGAACAAGCAAAGAGATTCCTATAATTAAAAAAGCTGGATCAAATACCATAAATATCGCTAAAAATTGCATGCCGCAAGGTTCATACCAAGGCATTATTTTAAATAAAGATGTATAAATTACCAGCGCCGATAACAATACTAATACCGACAATAAATTAAGAACAACAAATACAAATGACTTCATTATTGATTTTTCCCTTTTAAAAAAGTTCTTGAATGCTTCTATAAAACTCATTCACTATTCCCACGATATTCATATTGCCAAACTTTTCCTGTGCCGCCAATTAAAATTTTCTGACTCCCTGATTTATCCGCATCTATAACACATATCGATTCACATATATCTGGAATAATTTCCTGATATGCGATATTACCCTTATCATCATAAAGATACAGTATCGACCTGCGCCAACTCGCCAGTAACTTAATCAGCACCGCAAAATATTGCGGTTTATCCTTTGTTAAACGAATGGGAGCCGCACAAATATTGAGAGTTTTTATTGTTTTAGGCGCATTATATTTCGCAATGGTTTTGCCCCCAAAATCCATGACATACACCTTTTCATCTTTTCTGCTCGTGATAATATATTCCCGGTCTTTAGATGATGGCCAAGGAGAGATTGTAAACTTATTGAAATATATTTCCGGTCTTACATCACTTAAAATATTCCCCTCTTTATCCCGTATTTTTATGCTCCCGCGAGAATTACTGCTGATTATTTCAAGATTACCATCCTGATTGGTATCCGCCATTTCGATATGCCACGCATTAGAGTCATCACTTTTCCAAATCAATTCGCCATTGCTCTCTAATAGTCGCACCACTCCGCCCCCATTAAAACTCAAAGCGAATTCAAGTTTTCCGTCGCCGTCAATGTCCGCATATCCTAATCCGTTTACTCCTCTTTTGCTGCTGAAAATCCACTCCGGCGTACCATTATGATTCAATAAAAGAACTTTACGGGACCAGGAACCGCCGCTTAAAAATTCGCAAATCCCATCTTTTTCAACATCAATTATTGTAGAATTCATTGCTCTACTGCTGAATATAACCGTTGATATTATTTCGCCATCATCATTGCAAAATATTGCGCCGCCATTTTGATCGCAAGTATCCCATGTAATACCTATTTCAGCGCCTGGCGCTGCATCGAGGTCACCTCTCACTATATTATGAACCCTTCCCAATCGCTTACTTTCAAGAAAAATACTTTTTGAAATGAAACTTTCCCCTACTAAAATTCCCGGTTTAAGAGTTGTCTGCAAAAGTTTCTTATTGCCTGCATAGATATTATTCTGCAAGGACAATACAATAACAAAAAGCATCATAATCTTTTTCATTTTACTGCTCCCGTATTCTTTTGCTAATTTCTTTAAACGACTAAAAATCATTTTTTTTTCTTCCGATGGAACCATTTCTTTAATTTTTTGATCAGGCTTATAACTATACCTAGCACTAAAAACACCACGGCTGGCCACAATGTTATAACATGTAACAGTCCTGGGCCAACTGCGTTCCCTGCGTTTGTATTAATACCCATTGCTTCAAGAAGAACAAGCAATAAAATAGGTCCCGTGCCGAAACCAAGAAGGAGCAAGCCAATTTTTAATATTACATTTATTTTTCTTTTGGGTTGCTCCCTATTCATTTAATGACTCCTCTCTTCTTCATTTATCTCTCCATATACATTTAGACAACAAAAAGACCTAAATTGTTATTACTCATTTTCAAGGCGATAATTTCTATTTGTTTTGCTAACTATATCAAATATCTATTTAACATTGTTTAAAAGTTTTGTTACATAATCCTCATCCAGAAAAACAATCCTGTAAATTTGATCTGAACGAAAATATGCAGTGTCTGTGTAGCCACGGAGCCTTCCGTGCTTTTTAGAATCGCTTAATTTTTCGGTCTCCCCCTCATCGTTAACCCAAAAAATATTCTCTAATTTAAACATTTGAAATTCCTGTGTTTTAGTTGTCAGAGTGTCAACACTTTTTTGATTAATCTGCCCATAATACTCAGGAAAAGACTTATTGTTTCTTCCATCAAATACAGTAACTGCGACCCATAATAGCTTTGAATCCCCAGCGGCGTTTGAACGACTGATAAATGTTGCTGATAACAATATAAGACCAATGATAAAAACGTGGTAAAATTTCATAACAACACCTCCTGATTTTTCATTTACAAACAAATAATTTGTTTGCAGCGCACAACATCTTCGACATCTGGTTTATCATACCAAATGACAGCTCAATTCACAGCAAGAACTGCGGAGATTTACCAGTATTCTACACGAATGTTAGCTTTTTGATGATGAAATTATTACTGCTATTTTTAACAGAAAGAGTGCCTATTCAGGGAATATTAAGGGTATCTCATTTTTGTGTAAGTGAACGAACGTTCCGTTTTCCCTTTTTAAACTCATATTTAAAATTCAACATTCATTTCAGGTCTATGACTTCTTCTTCACTACTGTCCGTATCTTTTATATTCAATAGCAGTTTGTCCATACTAGCCTCTTGCCTCATAGCGGCAAGCCTATCTTCGAGGTCATCCGTATATTTTGAGTTAGGATATTTCATCTTAAAAGCAGCATACGCTTTGTCGGCTTTTTTCTGTTGTTTAAGGCGGCTCGGATACAGTAAAACGAGACTGTAATGCAGATATTCAGTTGAGAATTCGTCCGAATATTTGTCGATACATTTCTCCGCCCACGCGGCCGCCGCCTCATAGTCCTTCTGTCTCTTTAAACAGTAAAATATTGAATTACACGATACGGAAGCGTAAGTCATATCTTTCGTTCTATTTTCAAACGATTGGCGAAATTCCACAAGGGCTTTACTGTAATTTTTTCTGTCCAAATAAATTTTCCCCATACTATAATGAAGCCACACGGCTCCACAACTATCGGGATATTTTTTTAGCGAGTCCAAGGCTATTTCCACAAATTTGTCCGTTTTCTTCTGCCTCCTGTAAATATTAGCAAGAAAACCTAATGCATATTGTTCGTAAACCGTTCCGGGAAATTCTTTAATTATTATGTTCGCCTGACCTTCTCCTTTTTCCAAGTCGTTTTTGTGATAAACATATATGGACATGAGGCTATATCTTATCGTCGAAATAAGGTAACTTTCCGGCCTGTTCTTGATAAATTCGTTACATTTGCGGATTGCCTCATCGTATTTGTTCGTGATACGATAACAATTTATCATTTCCAATTTATATTCATCCGACCATACAGAAGTGGGATATTTTTCAAGAAGATTTTTGTATATATCCTCCGCATTTTCGTATTTTCTGTCCGACCAGAACGCGCGCGCACGCTCAACAAGCGCCTTTTCGCTTTCCGCATTATTCGTAGCACTCGATATAACGACTGAAACCAACAATACAGCAACTACTCCCGAATAATATCTTAATCTCATATTACACTCCTCTTAATGTAAAAGAATGCTGGCGATTCTTCTTTCCTAATTTTTGCGAACGACTAAAAATCATTTTTTCTTCCTTTTCTTTCACCAACCTGACCAATCTTAATCCGCCCACAATTCCTGAC
>VMTH01000103.1 GCA_013791745.1 Candidatus Omnitrophota bacterium | reverse complement strand
CTCTTCCGCTTCCACGACGACAGGCACGGTATTTTCCGCTTCCTTTACACCCGCGTAAATTCTGTCTATTATATTCTCCGGACGGATGCCCATAATTAAATTTTTTCCGGAAAACGCCGAGAGAAAATCAAATCCTTTGCGGCTGTATTTCAGCTTAAATCCTCCGGCTGCCTCACTTATTAAAAATTTTTCGCCTTCGCGGGAAACTTTTACTTTAATTAAATTTATCGGGGGAGAGCCTATGAAGCTCGCGACAAATTTTGATACGGGCCGTTCATAAAGCTTCATAGGTTCGTCAATCTGCTGAATATAACCATCTTTCATTACGACAATTCTGTCGCCCATTGTCATGGCCTCAATCTGGTCATGTGTGACATAAATTGAGGTTATCTGAAGTTTCGCGTGCAGTTTTTTTATTTCAACGCGCATCTGCACCCTGAGTTTAGCGTCAAGATTTGAGAGAGGTTCGTCAAAAAGAAAAACTTTCGGCTTCCTGACTATCGCGCGGCCCAGCGCCACACGCTGCCTCTGCCCGCCGCTCAACGCCTTAGGCCGGCGGTCAAGTAAATGCTCTATTTCCAGAATCCGCGCCGCTTCGGTAACCCTTTTTTTAATCTCATCCGCCGGATATTTTCGGAGCTTCAGCCCGAAAGCGAGGTTATCCCACACTTTCATATGCGGATAAAGCGCATAGTTCTGAAACACCATCGCTATATCTCTTTCTTTCGGAGGAATATCATTAACTATTCTGTCGCCTATCCGCAATTCTCCCGCCGTGATGTCCTCGAGGCCGGCTATCAGCCTTAAAGTCGTCGATTTTCCGCATCCGGAAGGACCTACAAAAACGCAGAATTCCCTGTCTTTTATATGCAAATTAATATCCTTGCATCCGACGACATCACCCTCGTAAATCTTCGCGATATTTTTTAAGATTACTTCAGCCACAATTAAGCCTCCCTTTGCTCTTTTGCCGTTTTAATTTCTGAGCTGTCACGGCAGAGTTATAACAGAATTATTGCCGCCGAGCCCGTCTGCGGACGTGTTGGAATTGGATGGATCAATTATCCAGTTTCCGTCAGTCACAAACTTGTATTGATGCGATCCGGAGCTCAAAGGCACAATCGCCGACCATATTCCCGAGGCGTTCTTGCTTAGGGGATTGACGTCTTGAGACCAGTTATTGAAACTGCCCGCGACAACAACTTTATTCGCGGTGGGCGCGGAGCAGGTAAAAAGAATCCCGCCTTTAACCTGTTTAGGAGCTCCGGCGGCGGACACCACTTCCGCCGCTTTATCGGGAGATGCCCCGCTGACAGTAACAACTGAGTTTACTCCGCCGACGCCGTCGTCGGCCGTATTGGAATTGGCAGAATCGGTTATCCAGTTTCCGTCCACCACAAATTTGTATTGATGCGCGCCAGTTGCCAGAGGCGCAATCACCGACCATATACCCGCGGCGTTCTTTCTCATGGGATTGGCGTCCTGCGACCAATTATTGAAACTTCCGGCAAGAACAACTTTATTCGCGGTTGGGGCGGAGCAGGTAAAAAGAGTCCCTCCTTTAACCTGCTTAGGAGCATCTGCGGCGGACACCACTCCCGCCGCTTTATCGGGAGATGCCCCGCTGACAGTGACAACTGAGTTTACGCCCCCGACGCCGTCGT
>VMTH01000102.1 GCA_013791745.1 Candidatus Omnitrophota bacterium | reverse complement strand
TAGTACATGGGATAGTTATTATGTTGAGCTCGGAGATGTAATTTCGAAAGCATTGACAACCAATTTTATTTATAAATAGAAAATGAAAAAAATGATTAGGAAATATAAAGGCGTCCCCATTTTTCATTTGATTGGACGGTACTATTTTGCGGTAACCTTTTGACAATACAACGGGCAGAGTAAGCAAGCCCCTGCAATTTTTGCTTGACAAATTAATCAGAATACAATAGAATACGGTAGAATAAAATTGAATAAAACAAAAAGGGGGGGGGGCAAATGTCTAAGGTGATAACTCTGAGGCTTTCACAGGATGAATACAAAAAAATATCGGAGGCGGCTGATATTGAGCGCCGGCCTATTTCTAATTTTATCACAACGAGGGTGTTGACGGATATAGAAGATTCTTATTATGCGGATTCAATTGAGATGTCTCAAATCAAATCTGATAAACGATTGTTAGGCAGGATTAAGGCAGGGCACAATGACGCGAAAAACAGAAAAGGAAAATTTGTTGAATAAATTCAGAATTTTTGAAACAAATCAATTTCTAAAAGACCTTAAACTTGATTTTGGGGGCAGGCAGGAAAAAATAAAAACAAAGCTCACCGTATACGTTTATCCGCAATTAAGGCAAAATCCCTATTTTGGCAGGAATATAAAAAAACTTAGAGCTTATAAGCCCGATACGTGGAGATATAGAATAGGCGATTATAGATTTTTTTATACGATAGACAAGCGGGAAAATGTTGTTTCAATGATAGCCGCAGATACCCGCGAAGATTCATATTGAAATTAAGTAAAGAGTTGGGTGTGTGTGGATTTTGACTTTGGAGCGTAAATTTTATAGTGTTATTGGTGATTTTTAGGCGGTTATAGCCGTCAGGCACGAGGAGGAAAAGAGTGGTTAAGATAAGACTCAAGAGATTGGGGGCGAAGCACAGCCCTTATTACAGAATTGTTGTTATGCCGTCGGAGAGGCGGCGTGACGGGCGTGAGATAGAAAAGCTCGGCTGGTATGACCCTACGAACAAGGGCAAAGAGCAGTATAAAATAGATATTGAACGCGCCGAGTACTGGCTTTCCAAAGGCGCTCAGCCGACGGAAGTGGTGCGCGGGTTTATTAAAAAAGAAAGAGTAAAGAGCGCCTGAAGGCGCCCTTATGGTCAGGGTGCTGATAGGCAGGATCGGCCGCAGGCACGGTTTGGGTGATGAGTTTTATATGACCGCTTTTATGCCTCTTCCCGAAGATTTAAAGTGTGTTTTTCTGGAAGATAACCCGGACAGTCTCGGCGAGAACTCGCGGCAGATACAGATCGACTCGCTGAAACAGGCCGCGGATAAGTGGCTTGTCACCTTTACGGGCGGGGATGATTCGTTGACGGGTAAATATATAAGCTGCGAGAAATGGGATCTTGGCGGCGGTTTTTTCTGGCGTGAAGACCTCGTGGGATGCGAGGTCTCGGAGCCGTCCGGAAGAAAGCTGGGCAGGCTTTCGGAAATTATAGATGATGCCTCCCAGGTGTGGATCCGGATAGAGGAAGAATCCGGCGAGATGATCTCTGTTCCTTTTTTGGAAAGGTTTGTCAAAAAAGTGGACACAAGGGGAAAAAAGATCATCGCCAGTTTCCCGGAAAGCGTGATCGTGAGGGGAGAATGAAAATAGACATCCTCACGATATTTCCGGAATATTTTGACGGGCCGCTCAAAAGCGCCATGCTGGGCAAGGCGCTTGATAGGGGTTTGCTGGAAATAAGAGTGACGAATATAAGGGATTTTACCCCCGACGGCAAAGTGGATGACAGTCCCTTCGGCGGCGGGGCGGGCATGATATTGAAGGCCGAGCCCGTTTACAAGGCGGCGGAGAGCGTAATGGCTCCCGGAGCGGAAGTGATAATGCTGTGTCCGGCGGGAGAGCGTTTTACGCAGGAGACGGCCGCGGCTCTTTCCGGGAAAGAGCACATCATCCTCATAAACGGCCGATATGAGGGAATAGACGAGCGTGTGGCCGAGCTTCTGGGAGCGAGGAAGATCTCCATAGGGGATTTTGTCCTCAGCGGCGGCGAGGCGGCGTCAATGGTGATTATTGAGGCCGTGACGAGGCTTATACCGGGCTTTATGGGAAATCCCGGCAGCCTTAGGGACGAGTCTTTTATAGACGGTTATGTTGAGTATCCTCAATATACGAGGCCCGCGGAATTTATGGGCTTGAAGGTGCCGGAAATCCTTTTGAGCGGCGACCACGGAAAAATTGAGGAATATAGAAAAAATAAAAAGAGGAAGGTTAAAGCATGAGAACTGGATTTGACAATTTTAAGTCGGGGGATACGGTGGATGTGACGCAGAAGATCAAGGAGGGCGAGACTGAGCGCCTGCAGATTTTCAGCGGCGTGGTCATGGCGGTCAAGGGAAAAAAGAATCCTGTGACTTTTACCGTCAGGAAGGTGTCCTACGGCGTTGAAATAGAAAAAGTCTATCCTTACGACCTGCCAGCTATTCAATCGGTGAAGATAAAGAGCAGAGGCAAGGTGGCCCGCGCTAAACTTTATTATCTCAGGGGCCTCACCGGCCGCGCGGCGAGGATAAAAGAGCTGTAAGGCTCTTCCCG
>VMTH01000101.1 GCA_013791745.1 Candidatus Omnitrophota bacterium | reverse complement strand
CGCCATCCCCGCGTTATACGCTCTGGGGGCTGTCATAAAAACAGATATGAGGTCTGTTCCCGCGGATAAATTTTTTACGGGACCCAAAAAAACCGTTCTCAAAAAAAATGAACTGATAACAGAAATATCTATACCCAGAAAAAACAACAAATCTTTTTTCTCGAAGATAGGCCCGCGAAAAGCTCTCGCCATCTCAAAGGTGTCGTCGGCCGTCTCTCTTGTTATTTCCGGCGGCCTTATACGCGAAGCGGGAATAGCTTTCGGGGCGGTGGGGCCGACCGTCATAAGAGCCGCTGAAACAGAGAAATTCCTTAAAGGCAAAAAGCTCAATAAAGCTGTTATTTCCCGCGCGGCAAAAACCGCAGCCGGAGAGATATGCCCTATAGATGATTTCCGAAGCACGGCGAAATACCGCCGTGAAACCGCCGCCGTTATAATAGAGCGAGCGCTCCTTAAAGCGATTTAAAGCGCGGTAACCCGGACTTGCAGTCAGAAATTTTGTGAAAAGGAGGCGGATTGAATACTGACGGAATTTTCTGGCTGGGGCAGTCGGCTTTCAGGATAGAATCCGGAGGAAAGGTTCTTTATATTGACCCTTACATGATCACGGATCCCGCGAAAAAAGCCGATATCATCCTTATAACGCACGCCCATTTTGATCACTGCTCGGTCGGAGATATCCAGCAAATAACAAAAAAAGACAGCTTTATAGTCTCGGCTGAAAGCTGCGCCGGAAAATTCGAAAATGAGGTCAAGACAATGAGGGCCGGTGATGTTCTGGATGCGGCGGGATTTACCGTCGTGGCTGTAAGGGCATATAACACGGATAAAAACTTTCACCCCAAAAGCAGCGGCTGGCTGGGCTTTGTTGTGACACTGCCTGACGGGAGAAGGATCTACCACGCCGGCGACACCGATAATATTCCTGAAATGAAGGATATAAAAAACATTGATATCGCCTTTCTGCCTGTGGGCGGTACCTACACGATGGACGCGGAAGAAGCCGCGTCAGCGGCCCTGGTGATATCGCCGAAAATCGCCGTACCCATGCATTACGGCTCGGTTGTGGGTTCTTCCGCCGACGCCGGGCAATTCGCGTCTCTTCTCAAAGGCAAAATCAAAACTGTCATAATGGGGTCAGGCCTTGATATTTGACGACACTCCTGCGGGAACAGTCCCTATTGATGTCACATGTCAAGACCTGACCCCGGTTATTCTTGCGGCGGGGTTTTCGTCGCGAATGAAAAACAGTAATAGGAACCGTCCCCATTACCCTAAAGCTCTTCTGGAAATAAGGCCGGGTGTCACATTTTTAGAGGAGATTTACCGCAAAGTTTCGGTTTTTTCAGACAGGGTGATAGTTGTCCTCGGCTCCGATAAAGACGAGATCCTCGCTCGCGTAAATATCCCGCGCTCTGAAATCGTCTATAATGCTGATTTTGAAAAAGGTATGTTCTCCTCAGTGAAGGCGGGGCTTTCAAGGCTATCACGCGAAAAGGCTTTTATGATCAATCCGGTGGATTGCCCGGGCGTTAGACAAAGCACTTACGAAAGTCTCATCCGGCAATGGGAAAAATATCCGGAGAAGATACATATTCCTTCTTTTGAGGAAAGAAGAGGCCATCCCGCGATCTATCCCGCGGGCCTGGTGGGAGAGATCCTTTCCAGTCCTGATGACCTCGGTGGCGGGCTCAAGTTTTTTCTTGAAAAGGAAAAAGATCTGATTTTGCACTTTGACACGGATGATAAAGGTGTTATAATAGATGTTGACACGTTCGCGGATTATGAAAGATTCGCGCAACGCTTTTGAAGAGAGAAAAAAATGATTGATATAGATAAAATGGAAGCCATCTCCGAGGCAGGCCTGCCTGCTGTTATAGCGACGGTAATAAAGAGCGCGGGCTCGGTGCCTCGCGGACCCGGAGCTTCCATGGTGATTTTTTCCGACGGTACCACAAGAGGCACGGTTGGCGGCGGGGCGCTTGAGAAAATGGTGGAGGAAGAAGCGGCGCTCGCTATTCAGAAAGGCGCCTCGCGAAGTGTTTTGTTTAATCTGAGCGGATCAAAAATGAAAAACCGCGTTGACACGGGAATGATCTGCGGCGGCGAAACCGAAGTTTTTCTGGATATATATAAACCGCCGGTCAAGCTGTTTATATGCGGGGCGGGTCATATAGGAAAGGTGCTGGTGAAGATGGCCACGGTAATGAAATGGGACTGCGAGCTTATTGACAGCAGAAAGGAATATATTAAAAAGAGTGGAGTGAAAAAAGCTCTGTTTGTTCCCTCGTATAAAAAAGCCTTTGATAAGAAAAAAATAGGCTCTGACACGGCGGTCATCATCGTTACGCACGGCCATGCGGGCGACGCGGACTGTCTTGAGGGGGCTCTGAAAACAAAAGCGTTTTACATAGGCATGATAGGCAGCCGCGTCAAAGTGCCTGCGACTTTTGCAAAACTGCGTAAAGCGGGCACAAACATTGACAGCAGGGTTTACGCGCCCGTGGGCATGGACCTGGGGGGCGAGAGCCCGGAAGAAATAGCTTTGTGCATAACGGCTGAGATAATGAAAGTGCGAAATAATACTTTAGGCGGCCATCTGAGGATACCGTCGGGGAGGAAGTGAAAATGAGAGTCTATCTGATAGCGGAAAAATTTAAGGTGAGCGTGTCCTATATTCTTCACGCGGCTAAAAAACTCGGGATGCGGAAAAAATACGCCATATCAAATCTGACTGAGACTCAGGAGGAAAAGATCAGGGCGTTAATAAAGAAAAGCAGCAAAAAAACCGCTAAAAAAAAGATACTTAGCGACCTGAAAAACAAGGACAGGAAAGCGACTTCCCCCGTCAAAAAACCTCCGGAACAACCCGTCCAAAAGGAAGTGTTCATAGACATGGGACCGGCCATCCCGGCCAAATACAATGATGAAACTCTCGTTATAATGCCCCGTGATCCCTCGTGCATGTTCGCTTACTGGGAGATCAGCCGCAGGATATACGGGCCGCTTGTTCTGAGGGTTTACGAACTGGATAAATCCGGCGACAGATATTATTTCGACACCGATGTGAACGGCCTCATAAATAACTGGTATGTAAAGGTGCCGCACCCCGGAAGGAAGTACAGGGCTGAGATAGGCTATATGAACAACGGCGTTTTTACCGGCATTCTCTCATCAAATGTCATAGACGTGCCCAGTTCTTCCATTTCCGAGGAAGCGGATGAAAACTGGATGATAGTCAAGGAAGACCTGAAAGAGATCATCAAAGAGAGCGGCCTGGATAAAGAATCCCGAAGCAGTCTGAGACAGGCGCAGTCAAACACACGGCTGCTTTTCGAAATACTTAAACAAGGCAGTGTCGCCGGAAGCTCTTCATCGCTAATAAAGAAAAATTAAATGCTCAAGGGCTATCTCTGTATTGTTCTTCACGCTCATCTTCCTTTTGTACGGCATCCGGAATGCCCCGATTTTCTTGAGGAAGACTGGTTTTACGAAGCCGTAACGGAAACATATATACCGCTGCTCCTGGTTATGGAGCGGCTCGAAAAGGAAGGCGTTGATTTCCGTCTGACAATGTCGGTGACGCCTCCTCTGGCAAACATGCTCTCCGACGGTCTTTTGATGGAGAGGTATTCCAACTATCTCAAAAATCTGGAAACCCTGATAGAAAAAGAGGCGAAACGCGCCGTTAAGGCGCCGGCCATAAAACCCGCGGTTGAGATGTACAGGCAGCGTTTCCGCGACTGCCGGAGAATGATAAACAAGCACAGCGGCAATCTGATAAAAGCTTTCAAATATTTTCAGGACAAGGGCGTTCTTGAGATAATAACATGCACCGGCACCCACGGTTTTCTTCCGCTTATGAGCGAGAAGAAAGACCGTCAGGCTCAGGTGAGGGCGGCTGTGGCCGATTACCGCGAGAAATTCGGAAAATCTCCCAGGGGAATATGGCTGGCGGAGTGCGGCTATACATCCGGCGTGGATGAGATCCTCGCTGAAAACGGTATCAGGTATTTTTTTACGGACACTCACGGCATACTTTACGGCCGCCCGCGGCCCAAATACGCCGTTTACGCCCCCGTTTACTGTCCGTCGGGCGTTGGCGTCTTCGCCAGAGATGTAGAGTCCTCAATGCAGGTGTGGAGCTCCGAATGCGGTTATCCCGGCGACAGCAGATACAGGGAATTTTACAGGGACATAGGCCACGATCTTCCCGAGGATTATATCGGAGAGCATCTGCACCAGGACAGGGTGAGAAGGAATATCGGGATCAAATATTACAGCATAACGGGCAAAGTGGCGCTGAACAAAAAAGATTTTTACGACCCCGCCGCGGCGCGCCAGGCCGCCGATGAGCACGCAGGCCATTTTCTTTTCTGCAGGACAGCCCAGTGCGAGCACCTCTCTTCGGCTCTCGGAAAAACGCCGCTCATCGTCTCGCCCTATGACGCCGAGCTCTACGGGCACTGGTGGTTTGAGGGGCCGGAATTCATATACCGCCTTTTTAAAAGGCTTTCCGGCCAATCCATAATTGAGCCAGTCACGCCTTCAGCATATTTAAAGAAGCATCCCGGCCTCCAGATCCTCAGCCCCACGCCGTCAAGCTGGGGCGACAAGGGCTACAATGAGGTCTGGCTGAACGCTTCAAACGACTGGATATACAGGCATCTGCACCATGCCGCGCGGAAGATGATCTATCAGGCGGAGAAAAATAAAAACGCCTCCGGCATCAGAAAGCGCGCGCTGAATCAGATGGCGAGGGAGCTTCTTCTGGCCGAGTCCAGCGACTGGGCCTTTATAATGACGACGGGAACGATGGTGCCCTACGCGCACAAAAGAACCAAGGTGCATCTGAAGAATTTTCTTGAACTGGAAAAAATGCTTGAAAGCGATAATATTGACGGGGATTTCCTGAAAACCTGCGAAGAGAGGAATAATATTTTCCCGAATATCGATTTCAGGATCTATATCTGAAGGAGAAATGGATGGCTGAACGATATGTGATAGTGCACGGGCATTTTTATCAGCCCCCCCGCGCGAACCCGTGGCTCGGTAATGTCCTGAGGCAGGAGTCGGCCGAGCCTTATCACGACTGGAACGAAAAGATATTCCACGAATGCTATCTTCCCAATTCGGGAGCGCGCATACAGAACGATAACGGTTTTACCATTGACATGGTGAACAATTTTGAGCTCATGTCTTTCAATTTCGGCCCCACACTGGCGGAGTGGTTCAGGAGCAGGCATCCCGAAACATGGAATATTGTAAAGAAGGGCGATGCGCGAGCGCTGGAACTGCTCGGCCACGGTAACGCTATCGCCTGCGCTTTCAGTCACAGCATTCTCCCTCTGAGCCCGGATTTTATAAGAAAAACGGATATTCTCTGGGGTCTGAAATCTTTTGAAAAGGATTTCGGAAGGCCAGCTGAAGCGATATGGCTTCCTGAAACAGCTGTAAACGACGCTGTGGTAGATGAACTGATAAGCATTGGCCTAAAATATGTTCTTCTCGTCGCCACTCAGATAGAATCGGCCCACCCCGTCAATATCAAACATAAAAGGGATGTATCCGAGAGAAATATAGATCCGAGATACCCTTACAGGATCACAAACGCGAAAGGGAGCATAAATGTCTTTGTGGCCCATCATGAGATATCGCACGATGTGTCCTTCAATCATCTTCTGTCGGACAGCCGCACGGCGGCGGACAGGATAGAGGGCGCTTTTTCCGCGCACACCCATCACGACCAGGTCATCACCATTCTTTGCGACGGCGAGACTTTCGGCCACCATCAGGCCTTCGGCGACCGCGGGCTGGCTTATCTTTTAAAATACGAGCTGCCTTCAAGGGGAATCAAAGTCGTCAATCCCGCATATGTGTGCGAACAAATAACGCCCTCTTGGGAAATAAACATAAAAAACGGCGCTGACGGCCTCGGCACCGCATGGTCCTGCGCTCACGGCGTCGGCAGATGGAAGGAAGACTGCGGCTGCGGCAAGGAAAACGGCCAGACACAGGAATGGAGGGGGCCGCTTCGGGAGGCTTTCAATTTCGCGGCTACCGGGATATGTTCTTATTTCAGAGAAGAGCTGGGCAAATATACACATGAGCCCGACGGGGCGCTGGCGGAGTATCCCGCTATACTGCACAATTTTTCGGCGACGGACGCTTTTATATCACGCTTCTTCGGCGCGGAAACCGCTTTTGAGGCGAAAAGAAGGATACTGACACTCTTTGAGATGCTCAAGCAGACGCTTTTTTCTTTTACCTCATGCGGCTGGTTCTGGTCGGAAATAAGCGGCATTGAGCCCGTTCAGAACATAGCTTACGCCGACAGGGCGCTGGAACTCTATAAACAGCTTTCGGGAAAGGACATAAAAGAGGATTTTCTCAAGATACTGGAGGGCGCCCCGTCCAACGTGAAAAGTCTGGAAAACGGCAAAAGGGTTTTTGAAAAATACATTGTTCCGCAGGAGGAAACATGCCACAAATTCGCGGCGGGCCTCATAATACAGATGCTTTCTTCAGGGATAGAAAAAACGGTGTCAAAAGACGGCCGGCATTACCATGTTTTTATTAATCCGGCGGGAAAACAGCTTGATTACTACAAAAAGGACACGGAAGAGACGGTGTCTTACAAATACGAGATCAAGAACAGGGACATTCCCTTCGCCATTCAACTTTTTGTGGACGGCAAAGAAAAATTTTATTCTCTCGATAACATCTTCGCCGAATCCCGCCGCAGGATAATGGAGAAATTCTGGATGGATAAGATAATCGAGCTGAAAGACATATACAACACTCTTCTGGATCATTTTCTGGAATTCGAGGGCATGTTCCATTTTTTCAAGCAGCCCGT
>VMTH01000100.1 GCA_013791745.1 Candidatus Omnitrophota bacterium | reverse complement strand
TCCTTCGGTTTTTCTCCGCGGCAAGCATATTGCCGGAGTCCAGAAGTTTCTGCGACGCCTGTTTTTCCAGAGTTGAAACAGCCCCGCCGGTATAAAGCGGCTGGGTCAGCGTCACTCTTGTTCCATAGAGATTATCCGACGCCTCCTGCAGATTAAACGCCCCGAGGGACGACGAAAAAACCGAAGGATAATCCAGGCTGTAATAATCATAATAAGCTCCCAGCGAGAGCTTGGGCCTGAACATCGAACCGACCTGCTCGAGTTTTAATTTTGATATTTTTATGTCTTCCGCGGCCAGAAGAAGCCCGTGATTATTCAGCACCGCTGTTTTAAGGCAGAAATCCAGGTCGGCGGCGGCCAGGCCCGCTCTGACACAGAAAATCAGTATAAGAGCATCGCGCAAGAAACTTATCTTCACTCTTTTTCCGCCCCGTCTTCCCACAATATCCCCGCAAGGATCACGGCCCATGAAAAAATAAAAACAAAAGGCGACGCATGGGCGGCAAAATTATTTCCGGCGGGATTTGCCGATCGCAGGAGAAAAAAAGCTCCGATGAGAACAACCAGTCCCGCCGCCAGTATCCGCGCGTTTCCGACACTCTTCTGATCGCCCAAGCGGCCTTTCTCCTGAGTCCGGTGTGCGCTTTTATTCTTCGACCGCTTCATAAGCCAGCCTCAACTGCTGTTCAAACATCATAGGCGACGGCGAAGATGAGGTCGCCAGCTGTTTCAAGGCTCCCGACGGTTCCAAGAGCGGAATAACCTCAGCGGAAAAAAACTCGGAATACACTTTCAGGTCCACGATCTTTATATCGCTCATCTTCCTGTACAGAAGCTCGTTGTCCGACACTATTTTTCCTATTATCTCGTGCGCTTGTCTGAAAGGCACGCCCTTCATCACCAGGAATTCGGCGAGAGCCTGCGCGCAGATAGAGCCCCTCTCCACTGATTTCAGCATGGCGTCGGTGTTAAATTCAAGAGCGGAAAAAACCGAGGGAAACAGCCTGAGTATTCCCTCTATCTCATCCACCGTGTCAAAAAGAGATATCTTGTCTTCCTGAAGATCCCTGTTATAGCCCGACGGCAGGCCCTTCAGCAGATTGATGAGCGCGGCGAGATTGCCCGAAACGCGGCCCGTTTTGCCCCTGACAAGTTCAAAGAAATCCGGATTCTTTTTCTGCGGCATCAGAGACGACCCCGTGGAATATTCGTCCGGCAGTGTGAGATATGAAAAATATTCCGATGAAAAAAGTATCATATCCTCGCAGATGCCGGAAAAATGGAGCTGCATGTTGCAGGCGGCCTCCAGAAAAAGAAGGATGAAGTCCCTGTTGGAAGTGCCGTCTATGGAATTCTCAAAAATCCTTGAAAAGCCCAGCTCCGCCATCAGAAAATCCGTATCAACGGCAATGGTGCTGCCTCCCGCGGCCCCGCCGCCCAGAGGCATGACATTAGTCTCTTCAAGAGCGTATCTGAAAAATTTTTTATCCCGGTTTAATTTCCAGAAATATGACAGGATGAGATGGCCCAGCGTCACGGGCACGGCCTTCTGCATGTGCGTAAAGGCGGGCATAACCGCCCCCGAATAACGGGTGGCTGCCTCGAGCAGGCTCCTCTGAAAACCTTTGATCTGGCCGAGAATGTATTCTATGTGCTCTCTCATATAAAGCCGCATATCGGCCGAGACCAGTTCATTGCGGGAACGGCCCGCCGGAAGTTTTTTGGCCACGGATCCCGCATAGGTGAAGAGCCTGTCTTCAATCAGGCTGTGTATGTCCTCGTGGAGAGCCTCGTCGGCTTTAAGGCGGCCCTTTTCAAGATCTTTCTGAGTGTCGTCGAGAGCCGCGAGTATTTTATTTAATTCGTTTCCCGTGAGGATCTCTATCTTCTCGAGCATTTTAGCCCAGGCCCTGTTCACCTCGAGATCGCAAGCGGCTAATCTGAAATCAAAGGCTATGGAACTCTCAAAAGCGAGAAAATCTTTAGGCTGTTCACGCTTGAAACGCCCGCCCCAGAGTTTCATGGATTCATCAGCTCCGACGGGTAATATCCATACAGGAAAGTTTGATAAAACCCTCCGCCAGGCTCCTGTCAAACTTATCGCCCTTGGCGTAAGTGGCTAAAGATTTGCTGTAAATAGAATTCGGAGAAGTCCGGGAAACGATCTCAAAGGCCCAGGGCCGCAGTATCATGCTGACCGAACCCGTCACGTTTTTCTGCGTCATATCGACAAAAGCGCTCAAGGCCTCCCTGAGCGGCGAAAACCACCTGCCGTTGTAAACGAGCAGCGAGAAATCCTTCGCGAGCTTTTCTTTATAGTGCAGCGTTTCCCTGTCCAGCACCATGCGTTCAAGGTCAAAATGCGCGGCGCTTATGATCTTGGCCGCGGGGGACTCGTATATCTCGCGGGATTTAATACCCACTATCCTGCTCTCTATAAGATCCGCCCGGCCTATCTTATAAGCGGCTCCGATGGCGTTGAGTTTCTCCACTAAGGCCACGGGCTTCATCGCGCGTCCGTTGAGCGCGACGGGCTCGCCCTTCCGGAAGGACAGCGTTATTTTTGTCTCTTGCTTTCTCAGCTTTCCGCCGGTCCACTGCCATGCGTCCGCAGGCGGCGGCTGAGAGGGATCCTCAAGACGGCCGCACTCTATCGCCACGCCCCAGATATTCTCATCCAGAGAATACTTTTTGCTTCCCGCCGAAACCGGTATTTTATTTTTCTTCGCGTAAGCGACTTCCTCTTCCCGCGTCCTGAATTCCCAGAAACGCAGAGGCGCCAGAAGCTCGACATCTTTCACCAGCGAATATAAGCCCGTTTCAAAACGCACCTGGTCGTTGCCCTTGCCCGTGCAGCCGTGCGCCACGGTTTTGATCCCGTATTTTACGGCGATGTCGGCAAGGCGTTTGGCTATGAGCGGCCGGCCTATGGCCGTGGCCATGAAATATTCGCCGTCGTAAACGGCATCCGCTTTGAGCGCGGGAAAAACATAATTTTTCATGAATTCTTCACGCATGTCTTCAACAATGACTTTTTTCGCCCCTGTGGCGATTCCCTTGCGTATGATTTTACTTTTTTCTGCGGCGGTCATCCCCGAAAGGTCCGCGCAGTAAGCGTAAAGCTCGGCGTTATACTTTTTCTTCAGCCAGTGCAGCATGCAGGAGGTATCCAGCCCTCCCGAATAAGCGATCAAGATCTTTTTCACATCATCCTCCAGAATCAAACAATTGCGCTAAAATCAGCGTCTTGATTATAGCTCATTTTCGGAAAAAAGAATAGCAAATAGGTGACAGGGGGTGATTTTCAATACTTATTTCCGGACAAAATACGGGACGCCGCGGTGTGCCCATTGTTCTTAAATCCTTTTTCGTTACCTGCGTATCTCTATCAGATCGACGCTGACTGAGCCGATGAGCACCTTTGAATTCATGCGCACGGGAACACGGTTTTCATCGTCTGTAAGCCACACCCATATGCGTCCCTTCGCGTTGAAGATCCCTTCCTCGCGCATTTTGGGCTCAACCAGAATAGTGCTGTATTTTTTATCACCGACTTTTATTCTCTCTTTTTTGATAACCGCCACTTCCAGCGGCCAGAGTTTATTCTTTGTGTAAACATCCATCACGATATTTTTACCGACACTGAGCGGCTGCATCCTTATGAAATGTAGGGCGCTGAGCACATCCAGCGCACGGGGAGACACTTTCCATTTCCGGCCGTCCTTGACTGCCGTATTGGTAGCCGCGGATATAACTATAAGCTCGTCCTTCTCTTTTCCACCTTCCCTTGTACGCTTCTCAAAACGCAGAGAGCGACCCAGGCCGATATCCCACAGGGATTCAATACTGTCCCGCACTTTGTAAAAACTGTCAAAAAAGGAATACGATTTAGCCGTGGAATACACCCGCCACACGGAACCGGAGATCCGGTTCAATCCCAACACGGCCTCACCCACATTAATGAAAGACCAGCGGACATTGTAAACCAGTTCTTCTTTTTCGCCGAACGGCAGCGCCGAAAGATCGACGCCGAGCGGGATCGTTTCTCCCATCCGCGGCGACACGAAAAGAAGAAACAGAATAAACAGCCATCTCAAATGTTTCATTTTTCATTATAGCAAAAAATACCCCCTCCTTGCAGCAATCTTGCCAAACCAGGAGAAATAATCTACTATTGCTCAATCGCGGGGGCGGTAGCTCAGTTGGTTAGAGCGCTGGCCTGTCAAGCCAGAGGTCGAGGGTTCGAGCCCCTTTCGCCCCGCCATTACTTTTACTTTGAACTCCACTAATCAATGTTTGTTCTGTTATTGCTCCTCTATCGCCGACCACCAAATCAATTTTTTGCCGGGGTTTCTGCTTTGCTTCAATTTCCGAATCTGTTCGCCCGCTTGTCACAAAATTTTCGGCAAAACCGCCTGTTTTGGAGCCGGGCAAAACAGGTGGTTTTGCTTGTTCATCGTCTGAAAACGCCCTTTTTCTCCCAAAAAATAACAGGTCTTTAAGATTATTTTGTTCTTCGGCGGGAAAATAGTTGATGATGACTTCTACCTCAGAGGGGGAATAGAATATTCCCCCGAAAAATTTCTT
>VMTH01000099.1 GCA_013791745.1 Candidatus Omnitrophota bacterium | reverse complement strand
GTCCTGTCCCCAGTCAAGATTTGAGTCGCCGAGGTATTTGTATCCGTTTTTTGCTCCGCCAAGAAGTATATTAAACTGCGAGATATAATGCGGAAAGATTATCAGATTTTCGGTAGCCGCAATAATTACAATAATTTTAATAAATTTTTTGGGCATAATTTCTAATGCCCTGCCTGAGAAAAGAAACATAAACGGCCATAAAATAAGAATGTGCCTTATCCCGATATTCAGGTTACTGCACATCATAAAGAGCGTAAACAAAAGAGCGGGCGCCAGATAAAATAATTCGCCGCGAGTTATTTTCTTTTTTTTGACGCTTATGATTGAAACGGCGGCTGTAAAAATTGAAATAAAGGTTGATTTAACGATAAAGGCTAGCGGGTAATAATACCGCCACCCCTGAATTGAGTAGCGTCCGAGGAGGAAGGCGCTGTGTCCGTACCGCGAATGAATGAAACTGATAAGAATTCCTTTCAGATACATCTTCGGCAGGCAGGAAATTTTTGAAAAAAATACGAAGAGAGAACGGAAAGCCTCAGGAAGAAACATTATTTCGGAGGGCTCAAAAAAATTCCTGCCTACTGGTTCCGTAAAGAAATAGCAGAGGTTAATTATAAAAATCAGTATTGGTATTTGCAGAAAGTTAAGGATAATGAAATGCTTTTTTTTGCTACATAGGAAAAAAGCCGTAAGATGAAAAACCCCAAAGTAGAAAATAGCGGTGTATTTGCTGGCTAAAGCAAGTCCCCACAAAGCCGAGGATAGAAGCAGATCTTTTAACTTCAGAGAATTTGTAAATCTCCACAGGAAAAAAGAGGCGATAATCGTAAAGGCAACGCTTCCGAAATCAGTTGTGATAAGACGGGCGTGCGCTAAAATATTCGGTGAAAGACAAAATAAGGCCAATGTTATTATACTTGCGCTGCTTCCGTAAAGATTCTCCGACCACTTTGAGAGAATCAGTGCGAGAGGAATTCCAAGTAAAAGCATGAAAAACCTTCCAAGAAAAAACAGCAGGCCGGTTCTATTGTTCATATTGTAGAAAAGTTTGTGTCCGTTGATGAAATCCAACGGCGGCCGCCATTTCAGCACGTTTAATTGCGTCGCTTCCTCCTGAGGGGGTATTTCAGTTTTTGTAAACCAGGAAGCGGCCCCTGCAATTAATTTCAAAAGCGGAGGATGGTGGGGACCTCGGCTGAATTTTTTTGTTTTATGATAAACAATGCCGTTGGCGAAATGCGTAATTTCGTCAAAACTCGCGGATTTTTGCAGAATACTCAATGATCCGAGAATCAGATAAGCGCTTATTAAAGCAATTTTATAGTAGTGCGTTTTTTGCTTTTTTAGTTTCGGCATATCAGATGTTAAGATAAAGTAGGCTATTGCGCACGTTGAAAAAACCGCAGATGATTAAAAATTTTATATTTCTTCTCGTTATGGTTTTTCAAACTCCTAAAAAAAAAGAGCATTACCAAAATCGGTAAGATGGCGAGAATGGCGACCTCCGAGAATTTCAGAGCGTTAATGAATGCGTAAAAGCCTGTAACGTTACCAACAACTACCAGAGAAGACATCGGCCAGCAACCTTTGGGTATCGGCTGAAATACTGCTTCCGCCGCAGAGATGAAAAAAATTGGAAAAGAAAATAGAAAATCGGGAAATAATATAACCGATGTGCCGAGGATTTTTTGAAGACACAGGTATCTTGCGTATACGCCATGCACCTCCAAGAAAATCGCGCACAAGACAGTAGGAAATATCCATGTCATATTAGCATCTTACAAAAAAATTGAGTGGAATAAAAATAGGTTCGTTTTTAATTTTCTGCTGAAATGGTAGAATATAGAGAAGAATATGAGTGAAAAGATAGATATTTCAATTGTGATTCCGGCGTTTAATGAGGAGCGGCGGTTACCGCTGTTTCTTGACCGGCTTATTTCTTACTGTAACAGCCGGAAAGAGACCTATGAAATAATTGTCATAAACGACGGCAGTACAGATAAAACCTTTGAAGTTGCGATGTCATATAAAAAGCGATACCCCGCTCTGTCAGTGGTCAAAATACGGCGAAACAGGGGGAAGGGCTATACTGTTAAAAGAGGATTTCTCCAGTCAAACGGCAATATATGCGTTTTCCTTGATGCTGACGGCTCTGTATATCCGGAGGAAATAGAGAGAAACATAAAATACATTCTGGATAAGGGTTATGATATTTTTGTCGGCTCACGAGTTTTGAAAAGCGAAGGACAGGTTTTGAAGGTGAAATGGTACAGAAAACTCGTAGGCAGTATATTCAATTTCTGTATCAGGACAATTCTTTTTAAGGACATTAAGGACACCCAGTGCGGTTTTAAAATGTTCAGAAAAGAAATTATACGGCCTCTGTTTTCAAGAAGTCACATAACGGGTTTCGGTTTTGACATGGAGATTTTATACCTTGCCAACAAAATGGGGTATAGAATTAAGGAGGGGCCTGTTTCATGGCATCACGTCAGAGGTTCCAAAATTAA
The DNA here is from genome assembly GCA_013791745.1 of Candidatus Omnitrophota bacterium. Classification (NCBI taxonomy): domain Bacteria; kingdom Pseudomonadati; phylum Candidatus Omnitrophota; species Candidatus Omnitrophota bacterium. Next base: position 20,149 of record VMTH01000099.1, on the reverse strand, counting down.
TTTGTTTTCAGATTCATTAAAAATGTTTTTCAACATACTGCAGATAAGGAACTGGCATTGCACTCCGATAAGACCTTTGGACGGGCATATGAAACCCGACGAGTACAAATATATGTATGAACTGGAAAATCATCACTGGTGGTTTGTTAGTCACAGAAAACTTGTTGAGCATCTGATAAAGTCATTGAAAATTCCGTCTCCGGACATTTTTGACGCTGGGGCGGGTACGGGCGGTAATTTAACGGCATTCAGCAGGTTAGGCCGGACTACAGGCATTGATGTTTCTGAACAGGCGGTAAGATTCTGCAGGAGAAGAGGTCTGAAAAATGTGATTCTCAGCCCGGTTGAAAAAATTGCATACGCGGACAGATCGTTTGATGTTATTACATGTCTTGACCTTCTGGAACACACGTTAAACCCCGCAGAAGTGATGCTGGAGTTGAAGAGGGTTTTGAAGGACAACGGCAGAATTATCATAACGGTTCCCGCTTTCAGATTTCTCTGGAGTCAGCACGATGAGGCGCTGGGCCATTTGAGGAGGTATGAAAAAACATCATTGTCATGTGATCTGCACGAAGCAGGCTTAAAAATAAGAAAAATGGGCTACTTTTTCTTTTTGTCTTTCTTTGCGGTAGCGCCAGTGAGAATAATGAGAAAATTTCTCGTGCCCAAACAAAAGTTTCACAGCGATACCACAACGCTACCGCCTGAATTCTTGAATTTTTTTCTGAAATTTTTATTCAGGGTTGAAATCAAAACCCTGAACAATTTCAATTTTCCGTTAGGCACCACTCTTTATGCCATTGTTTCAAAGAGCAAAGTTGTCAAGGCAATGTAAAAACTTTCGCTTTCCGGAAAAATAAATCCTCAGGCCGAAAAAATTATTCAGGATTATTTTTCAAAAAAGAGATAAAGGATCCCACTATTTCCGGATCCCACTGTTTGCCCGCGCATTCGTTAAGTATCCTTATCACATCGTCTCTGTTTATTTTCTTTCTGTATGCCCTGTCCGAAGTCATCGCGTCCCATGAATCGCAAACCGCCATTATGCGGGCGCCGAGAGGTATGGCGGAACCGGAAAGCCCCCCCGGATAACCCTTGCCGTCATAACGCTCGTGATGATATCTTATTATCGGTATCACATCCTTCAGTTTTGTCAGTGATAAGCATATCTCGGCGCTGAGAACGGGATGGGTTTTAATTATCTGATATTCCTCCGCCGTCAGGCCGCCGTTCTTTGTCAGTATGAAATCCGGCACGCCTATCTTGCCTATGTCGTGCAGGAGTCCGGCGCGCTTTATTCCTATGCAGTCATTCTCGCTCCAGCCGAGCCCACGGGCGAGATTATAACAGTAATTGCTCACCCTGTTTGAATGCCCGCGGGTATAGCGGTCCTTAGCCTCAATCGCCGCGGCAAGGGTGTAGAGGACATTATTGGTGTCTTCCAGATCGGAAAGGGCGTTTTTCAGTCTGATATGATTTTTTACCCTGGCCATGAGCTCGTAATGGTTATAGGGCTTTGAGATAAAATCGTTGCATCCGAGGTTATATCCCTTGATCCGCGATTGCGTGTCGTTGAGAGCCGTGAGCATGATCACGGGCGTCAGCGACGTGGTTGAATCGGTTTTAAATTTTTCCAGAAGCTCAAAACCGCTTTTGTCCGGCAGCATTATATCCAGAAGTATAACGCCGTAGTCATTCATCGGAGCCTTCAGCTCGGCGGTGGCGCCATCCGGCGCTATATCGCAGATATAACCTTCGGCAGACAATATGTCTTTCAGCACCTCGGCACCGTCGGGGTTGTCTTCTACTATCAGTATTTTTTCCATATTCCGGCCAATAAGCCCTATTCAGAGTACTTTTAATTTTAGCAAATATTAATGTACAATTGAAGCTCATGGAAAAAAAAATCATAAGCGGCCTTAGGAAAAAGCTCAAAAGCGCGCGCGCGGCGGGTTTTGTGCTCGGCTTGAGCGGCGGTATAGATTCCGCCGTCGCGGCCGTGCTGGCGCATAAGGCCTCAGGCGGGAAGACCACGGCTCTTATTCTGCCATGCGAATCCCTCAAAGAAGATATTGAGGACGCGAAAAAATTCGCGCGCAAATTCAGAATCCCGTTCCGCGTAATAGATCTGACAAAATTGTACCGTTCGGCACTCAAAACCTGCGCCGTTAAAAGTTCAAAAACCGGGCGGGGTAATATGAAAGCGCGTCTCAGGATGACGATCATTTATTATTTCGCCAACACTAAAAATTACCTTGTCGCCGGCACCTCCAACAGAACAGAGCTGAAATTCGGATATTTCACAAAACACGGCGACGGCGCCGCGGATGTGCTGCCGCTGGGCGATCTCCTGAAAAAACAGGTGAGGGAGCTCGCGGTCAAACTGGCCATTCCTAAATCAATCATTGACAAAGCCCCGAGCGCGGGCCTGTGGCCCGGCCAGAGCGACGAACAGGAAATAGGTTTGAGTTATGAAATAATGGATCGAATAACCCGTACAGATAAGATACCGGCAGGGCTGACGGCCCCGCAAAAAAAACGGGCTAAAGAAATGATAGGCCGCGCGGCCCACAAACTGAAATTTCCCGACATCTGTAAAATCCGCTAAATCCGGCCCTGTTAAAATTCCCCGCAGCAGGCTTCACAATCTCCCTTCACAAGGATATAAAAAAAAACCGCGCCTGTCCCGACACGTGATCGGGAAAGGCGCGGCCAAAAGAAAACTATCTTTTTTTCTTTTTCTTCGCGACTTTCTTCTTCGCTACTTTTTTCTTAGCGACTTTCTTCTTCGCGACTTTTTTCTTTTTCACGACTTTTTTCTTCGCTACTTTTTTTCTTTTCTTGCCGCCGCGGGACATTGTGGCTTTCGCTACGTCACCGTTCTTGTCAAGAAAATAAAGAAAACCTTTCTCTTTTTTCACTCCGGCGTCGGCGACTTTTTTGGCTTTTCCGCCTTTTTTGCCCGCGCGAGCCATCGGAGCGGCCCAGACGTTTCCGTCTTTGCCGATGTAATAAAGATGGTTTTTCTCTCTTTTCAAACCAAGCTTAACAATTTTCTGAGCCATACTAGATAGCCTCCTTACTTCTTTTTCTTTTTCGCGACTTTCTTTTTCACGACTTTTTTCGCGACTTTCTTTTTCACGACTTTCTTAGCGACTTTTTTCTTCGCCACTTTCTTCTTCACGACTTTTTTCTTCGCTGCTTTTTTCTTCACCATTTTTCTCACCCCCTTTTACGATATTTTTTTTAGGCTGAAAAAGGGGTCCGTTCAAAGAAGATGTAATAATGTGTTCTTTCAGCCATGAATCGATTACCTGTTTAGAAAATTTATACTGCCTGCCTATTTTGGACGCAGGTATTTTTTTGTCCCTGATCAGCTTGTATATCTTTGATCCGCTGACGCCTATATACTCTGCCAACTCGGAAACATTCATTATTTCTTTTTGCATAATCAACATCCAATAGAATTTTACATCTACTGCCTTCTGTTGTCAAGTGGTAATTTCTACCGCTCCCTTTTAGTAGGTACTGCTTTCGGCTGGAAACCGCTTTCAGGTGCTTTTCCTTGCTGGAATTTTTTAATCAAGTCCGATTGAGACAAAGCATAAAAAACGCTCTGGCCGTTCTTGCTGACATTAAAGCCGGAGGATGTTTCTTCTATGCCGCTGATACCGGCCATGATAGCGGTGATCCTCAACCTGGCGGATTCCATGAGTTTTTTCACCTCTTCGGGATAAACCCCGAAACGGTCAACAATTTCCGCCTCATACCTGTCAAGCTGTTCAAGGCTGCTGATCCTTGACAATCTCATGAGCAGCCGGAAACGCTCTTCCTGCGAAACGACATAATCCTCCGGTATATACCTTCCCCCGGAAGAAAAAACGATACGGCATTCTTTTACATCCGCTTCTCCCTTCAGGCGTTTGACGGCTTTCTCAAGCAGTTTGAAATAAAGCTCCGAGCCTACATCCTTAATATAGCCGTGCTGCTGGGGGCCGAAAATATTCCCCGCCCCCCGAAGCTCCATATCGCTCATGGCGATTTTCAGGCCCGAAGAGAGGGCGTCATAATCCCTCAAAAATTCCAGGCGTTTCATGGAGTTCTTTTTTGCTTCGGAGTCATAGAAAAAATAACAGTATGCCCTTTTAGCGCCTCTGCCGACACGGCCCCGGAGTTGATACATCTGAGAAAGGCCCAGAAGCTGCGATTTTCTTATTATGAGCGTGTTGACATTACTTATGTCGAGTCCCGACTGGATTATCACGGTGGAAATGAGAACATCGTATTCTCCGTTAGCAAAAGCCCTCATCACCTCCGAAAGTTTTTGGGCAGACATCCCCGCATGCGCGGTCACCACCCTGAGACGGGGGAACATCTTCATAAAATCCTCACACAATTTATTTATCCCGGAGATCCGGTTATACACATAAAAAATCTGTCCGCCCCGGGATATTTCACGGCGGACCGCTTCCCTGAGAAGATCATCGTTATAGGACCCGGTAAAAGTTTCAACCCTCATCCGGCCGGGAGGCGGGCTTTCTATTATTGAAAACGACAGTATCCCCGAAAACGACATTGACAGAGTTCTGGGGATAGGCGTGGCCGACATCATGAGGATATCGGCCGAGGGATATCTGTTCTTCAGCAGTTCTTTCTGCCTGACGCCGAAACGGTGCTCCTCGTCTATGACGGCAAGTCCGAGTTTCGCGAAAACGATATCTTTTGAAAAGACAGAGTGCGTGGCGATCAGTATGTCGGTGCGGCCGGAGGCGAGGCGCTCAACAACCTCCCCCCGGCGGGAAGCGCTGAACCTTGAAAGCATGTCTATCTCCACCGGAAAACCTTTAAAGCGCTCGCGAAAAACATAATACTGCTGCTGCGCGAGGATGGTCGTGGGCACCACGCACACGGCCTGATATCCGCCCCAGCAGCATCTGAAAGCGGCCCTCATGGCGATCTCCGTTTTCCCGTAGCCCACATCGCCGCAAAGAAGATGCTCCATGGGAAAGGGTTTTTCCATTTCTGATAAAATCCGCCGGGATGCAAGCCGCTGGTCGGGAGTTTCCTCATATGGAAAACGCCGGATAAAATCTTTTTCGGCCGAATACGGCTTGAAAGAAACACCACGGATCTTTTTTCTGCGAGCTCCGGTATCCATGATCTCCTTTGCCATGCTGAACACATTCTTATATACCCTGGATTTTTTATTTTTGAATTCGTCGGCGCCGAGCCTGGATATCACCGGCCTCACGCCGCGGGGAGCTTTCCAGCGGTGGAGTCTGGCGAACTCCTCCACCGGTATATGCGCTGTGCCGTCCGCGTAAGATATAGACACATAATCCACGGGCTTGCCCTTTATTTCAAACTCGGCCAGCTTGATGAATTTCCCTATACCGTAATCCTCGTGCACGACGATATCACCCCTCTTATACACCGCCTCAGGAGTAAATTTTTCCGCCGCAGTGGACCGCGGCGCCGGCGAAATACGGCCCCCAAAACCCAATATCTCAGCGCTTTTAAGGCACAGGAGCTTATCCGGCCTTGAAAGGAATCCTCCCGATATATCGCCGTGAATGTATTCAGCGGGAATGCCGCCACTGAAAGTTATCTCTTCTTCAAGGTATTCCCGAGCGTCGTTTCCGGCGCAAAATATTTTTATCCTGAATCCTTCAGAAGCGAAACTTTTCAGATCTTTTAACAGGAAATCCATCCTGGCGCTGTAAACAGGCGCCCGTCTTATGCCTGTGTCGGCGCCGTCCGGCGAAAAAACATAGTCCGCCGCCGCGACGGCCTCAACCGAAACCCCGCCGGCGCGGGCGAGAGCGCAGGGCTCTCCGAAAAAAGAAAAAAGCTTTTCTCCTCCATGCGGACTTCCTGAGATCTCCGCCGTATCTATGCCCCTGCCGCTGAGCTGAGTTGACGGATCAAATAAGTTGATGCTGTCGGCTCCGCTGATACCGAAACGTATCCTGAAAGGATCCGGAGAGGCAAAATCCCATAAATCCATCACACCGCCTCTTAAAGAAAATTTGCCCCTGTCAAAAACAAAATCGCTTTTCTCAAAACCCATTCCGCAAAGTTTCTTCGCGGCGTCCTGCGGTGACAGTTGGGCGCCCTTTACGATCCTGAAATTTTCAGTGAATTCATTCCGCGAAGGCACACCGCTCGCCACGGAGACGGCATCGCTCACAATGATATTTTTAGTCCTGTGGAGAAGATTTGAAAGGGCCCCGGCTCTCAGCGAATCATCCTCCGTAAAAAGGGAGGCAGCGGTCTCCCCCAATGCGCGAAGATCATTATACACCGCCTCCGCTTCCGGAGAATCTTCAAACACGGCGAGGACAATGTTATGTTCTTTCAGCAGGCCGGTCAGAAAATAAGCGCGGCCCGAAGACAGGGAATCTCTTATTTTTTTAACCGCCGCCATTGAAATAAAAAAAGCGGCTTCAGTATTCCCGGGCCCCGGAGGCCTTGAGCGCGGATATCATTTTATCGTTTCTTTTGTATTTGGCGATTTCCAGAGCGTTGAGCGCTTCGGCATTGCGGGCGTTTATATCCGCCCCGTTTTTGATCAGCAAACGCGCGGTCTCCAGGCTGTTCTCCGCGACAGCGGCCATAAGCGGCGTCCAGCCCTTCGCATCCGCCGCGTTGACATCCGCGAGCATCCCTATGAGAAATTCCGCGATGACATGGTAATTCCTCATAGCCGCGTAAAAAAGAGCCGTTGTGCCGTCGGAAGAAGCGGCGCCGACATCCGCCATGTTCTCGGTCAGGAGCGAGGCCATTTTCAGATCATTGTTTTTCGCGGCGATCATCAGAGGCGTCAGATCACCCTGCCTTTCATTCGCCAGGGCTCCGGAGCCAAGAAAAAAAGAGGCCGCCTCAAAAGAACCCGACCTCACGGCTTCGCCGAAGGGGCTGAAAGCATGCCTGTCTCTGACCGACATGTCCGCGCCCGCGCCCAAAAGCAGTTTGATCATATCTATATTATTCTTCGCGGCGGCCAGATGTAGGAGCCCGGAGTCGTATTCCGCTTTGACAGAAGCTCCGGATCTTATCAGTATATCCGCTGTTTTTATCATGTTGTTTTTGACAGCGTGAAAAAGAGCGTCTCGGCCCAAGTCATCTTTTTTCTTTATATCCGCTCCGCTTTTAATGAGCTCGGCGCATGCCTCAGTCACACCCCTCGCCGAGGCATGCATCAGCGCCGTGACACCGCCGTCAAAAACAGCCTCCTCGCTGGAAAAAAGGATTTTTACCATACGGGGAGAATTGTTTTCCACGGCAAAAAAAAGCGCCGTTTTCCCTGTGAGATATTCCTTCGCTTGCGTGCGGGCGCCTTTTTGTACGAGCAGTTCCGCGGGGGAAACAGCGCCTCCGGCGGCCGCATACATAAGCGCCGTAAAACCGTCCTTGTCCCGCGCTTCAATATGAGCGCCCGCGTCAATCAGAAGCAGCGCAATATCCGGAAGATTGCGGTAAGAGGCCTCCATGAGAGGCGAAATGCCTCCGGGATAAACAGCGTTGACATCTCCCCCCGCTGCTATGACCGCGGAAAGTTCTTCTCCGCCGCCGGGCCGGAGCGCTGAAAGAGGTACCCTCAAAGACGCGCAGGAAGAAAGAAGAGCTACCGCGCCCAGGAAAAAAACTTTTTTCATAAACCCAGCACCTCATCCATGCCGTAAATGCCCGGCTTTCTGCCTTCAAGCCACAGCGCCGCCGCGACGGCGCCTTCCGCAAAACAACTTCTTGAATAAGCCCTGTGGGATATCTCAAAACATTCGCCCGGACCCGCGAACATCACGCTGTGCTCGCCCACAATATCCCCTGCCCTTACTGAATGTATACCTATTTCATCCTTTTTACGCGCGCCGGTCATACCATGCCTTCCATAAACATCATTGAGCTGCCGTACGCTTTTTATCTCTTCAACGAGCTTCAGGGCTGTCCCCGAAGGCGAATCCTTTTTTTTGTTGTGGTGGGCCTCCACCACTTCAATGTCATACTCCTGTAATTTTTCAGCCGCACGGCGGACAAGAGAAAAGAAAAGATTGACGCCCTTACTCATGTTCGGGGCAAAAACCACGGGGAATTTTTCAGCGTACTTTCTGATTTCATCCGCCTGAGACGCCGTAAAACCCGTTGTGCCTATGACGGCGGAGCCATCAAAAAATGAAAGATGCTCAAGAGTCGCCTCCGGCGCGGTAAAATCAATAAGACAATCGCAGGCGGAACCGGCAAGCTTTATATCCGCGCTCACCTTGTGTCCGTGAATTACTCCTCCGATATCGGGGGAATCCGCTCTTTCCAGAAGAGCCCCTATTTCTATGCCCGAAGCCGACAAAACACTTTCCGCTATGGCCTTTCCCATTTTTCCGGACGAGCCGGCTATGCAGACTTTTATCATTTCTCCTCCACCGACGAAAGCGCTCTCCAAAGGGAATCATCCGAGAGGACTTTCGCTATATCCGTGCCATAAAATTCCTGTATCGGCTTTAAAATTTCGGGGCTCAGCAGCCACACACTTTTAAGCGCCGAGCGCAGGGTCAAACCGCCGGCCGGCGTCATCATTCCCAGCGGTGCCCTGAACTTACCGGAGGGCATACCCAGAGCGCCCATAAGGGTTTTAATCGGTACGGGGTTGCGGAATTTATCCGTCACTTTATACTGGTTTCCCTTTATTTCCACCATGCGCGTGCTTTTAACCGTGATAACCTCAAAAAGAGGCTTCAGTTTGTGGTTGATTTCTTCAGCCTCGCCGTATTTACCGGAAGCGGCAGCTTCACACATCCTGCTTATGGCCGCGGGCACTACGTTGCTCAGCACGGATATGACGCCCTTCGCTTTTATTTTCGGCGAGGCCATCATCTCAAAGGTAATCCCGTCATCGCCTGAAAGAATGGCAAAGTTCTCCGGCAGAATGCCGCCTTCTATTGACATTCTCTCCAGATTGCCGGTGGCCTCTTTAACGGCGTTGATGTTGGCGTATTTCTCAGCGAGAAGAGCCAGGTCATAGGCGGATAACTCGCAGCCGGTTCGTCCCGGAATGATATAAGGAACCATTTCAATATCGGGGAAAGCCTCGGCAATCCTGCCATAGTGCCGCGTGCGGAGCTCAAAAGACGACGGCCCGTTGTAATAGCAGTCTATTATCAGCGCCGCTTTTATTCCTGCTTCCGCAGCGGATTTTACGGATCTGATGGATTCTTCCGTCGAGTTGGAACCGCAGCCCGCGAGAAGCCCGCAGCGCCCGGCGGCAAGCTCAAAAACTTTTTTATTGACCGCTCCGTGCTCGTCATGGCTAACGGTGGGGGACTCCCCTGTTGTTCCCATGGGAAGAAGGCCGGATATTCCTTCCTTTATCTGAAATTCCACATTTTTATTAAGGCCTTCCCAATCCACACTTTCGTCTTCCTTAAACGGCGTCACCAACGCGGTCCACGCGCCTTTAAATTCCATATTCCCTCCTCTTTAATTCCTTCTGAGTCATATGAGTTCCCGGATATCTTCGCGCTCTCTGATAAGAGTCGCGCGGCTGCCGTCAACGAGCACTTCCGCGGGGCGGGCGCGAAGATTGTAATTTGAGCTCATGGAATAGCCGTATGCCCCCGCGCCCCTGAGAGCAAGAAACTCCCCCGCATACAGATTCTGCATCCTCCGCTTCTTCGCCAGCACATCTCCCGACTCGCAGATGGGGCCGACAATATCATAATCCTTCTTTTCTCTTTCGGAAAAAACCTTCACCGGCAAAAGCTCATGATACGCGCCATAGATGCTGGGCCGCATGATATCATTCATTCCGCCGTCCGCGACGATGAAATTTTTGCGCCCTGATTGCTTATTCGATATCACTCTCATAAGCAGCACGGCCGTGTTGGCGATGAGCATGCGGCCCGGCTCGATTATAATTTTCGGCGCGATCCTCAGCGCGTATTTCTTTATAACAGCGGCGTATTTGTCCAGAGTCTCGGGTATCTCGCTCTGATATTTAACGCCCAGGCCTCCGCCGGCATTAATGTATTTCAGCCTGATTCCGGACTTCGCGAGTTGTTTTGAAAAAACCGCCAGTTTCTTCAGCGCCTCGGCGAAAGGAGCGGTTTCTGTTATCTGCGAACCTATGTGCATGTGCATTCCGCAAATTTCAATAGTCTCAAGCGACGCCGCGAGCCTGTAAGCTTTAAGAGCGTCATCATAGGCCAGGCCGAATTTGGATTCTTTCAGGCCCGTGGCGATGTGCGGATGGGTCGGCACCCTGATTTCCGGGTTTACGCGAAAACTTATGCGGGCTTTTGTCTTCATACTGCCCGCTACCCTGGATATGTTCAAAAGATCTTCCGCACTGTCGGCGTTTATCATCCTGATGTTCATTTTAAGGGCGAGCCTTATCTCTTCATCCGTCTTGCCATTACCGTTTAGGATGATCTTATCCTTCGGCACACCCGCTTTACGCGCCAGAAGCAGCTCCCCGAGAGAAACACAGTCCGCGCCTACGCCCTCTTGATTCATCAGTTTGAGCAGCGCGCTGTTATTGTTGGCCTTATAAGCGAAACATATCAGCGCTCCCGACGAACGGAAAACTCTTTTCACTTCTCCGATATGTCGCAGAAGCGTTTTTTTTGAATACACATACAGCGGCGTTCCGTATTTTTCCGCCAGAACGCTCAATGGTATTTCCTCGGCGAACAATTCAGATCCTTTATACTTGAAATAATCCATATTTACTTCAGCCTCACCTTCATGATCTTATCCCCGGGGGATATCTGAGCAGCCACATCCAAACCCTGCGTCACCTCGCCGAAAATTGTGTACTCTCCGTCAAGGCGGGGCGCGGACGAAAGGCATATATAAAACTGACTGCCGTTTGACCTCTTATCCGGATTGACGCTGTCATCCATACGCGCCATAGCCACGGTGCCCGGCACATGCTTCAGTTCCCGGGATATTTCCGCCGGGAGAGTGTAGCCCACACCGCCGCCGCCGTGACCCAGTGGATCGCCGCCCTGCACGATCACATCTTTCACCACCCTGTGAAAAGTCAAACCGTCGTAAAAGCCCTGTTTCGACAGCCCGATAAAGTTTTTTACAGTTTCCGGCGCATATTCAGGATACATCTTTACAACTATGAGACCCTTCTCCGTCTCAAGCTCAGCGACGGGCGCTTCACCGCGGCACGATAAGAATAAAAACGCCATCAAAAAAACCGGCAAAAATCTCACAAGCCCTCCGTTATCCGTTCCATTATTTCTATTTTTATCATATTTGGCGCAAAAATAGAAGATGAATTCCGGCCAGGCGGACTTTCAGCCGCGGGGATGAAAACGGCGGTGTATCTGGCGGAGCCGCTTGGTGGAAATGTGCGTGTAGATCTGAGTTGTGCTGATCTGAGCGTGGCCGAGCAGCTCCTGTATGACGCGAAGATCCGCTCCGTTCTGGAGAAGATGCGTCGCGAAACTGTGCCTGAAAGTGTGCGGGGTTATCCGCCTTGTGATACCGGCGTCCGCGCAGAGTTTTTTTATTATTTTCCACACGCCCATACGGCTAAACGGCGCGCCGGACGGATTGCGAAAAAGGGAATCCCCCTCTTCCGCGGGAGAAAAAAGCAGAAAGGCCTTCACCGCGGAGCAGGCCTTCTCTCCTATCGGGACAATTCTTTCTTTTCCTCTTTTGCCCAGACATTTGAGAAAACCCACATCAAGATTGACGTCTTTGACCTTTAATGATATCAGTTCGCTGATTCTCAAACCGGCGGCGTAAAGCACTTCTATCATGGCGGTATTCCTCAAAGATGTCCTTCTGCCCCGCGCTACCCGGTTTATAACCTGTCCCACCTCCGGGACGCTGAGAACATCCGGCAGATAGCTTTCAAGCCGAGGGCTCCTCAGGGCGGAAGCGGGATTCCGCTGCGCCATACCGTCCTCCACCAGGAATTTCCAGAAACTTCTAAGAGCGCAGATCTTCCTCGCCAGAGTGCGGGCTGAAACACCGCTTCTTTTTTCCCTTAAAAAAGCCGTGATGTGTTTTTCGCCTATATTCGCGACCGGAACGTCAATCGTTGAGAAAAATTCCCTGATATCTCTTGTGTAAGCCTGGATGGTGAGCTTTGACAGGCCCCTCTCCGAAGCGCAATAATCCCCGTATTCGGCAAGAAGCGCCGAAGCTTTATCCATTCTTCGCGGAAAAATTAATCTTTATCAGATTTTTTCTTTTCGTCTTTTTTCTTTTCGGGAAACGCGATCTTCAGTATTTCTTTTTCAAGCGCCGATGAGACTTTTTTATCGGCCAGAAGCATTTCCACGGAATTTTCGCGGCCGATGCCGAGTTTGACATCGCCGTAAAAAAAGGTGTTGCCCGTTTTTTTGATCAAACCCAGATCAGTTCCCACATCCAGCAGAGAAGATTCGGGGACTATCCCTTTGCCGAAATATATATCGAATTCGCAGACTTTATAAGGCGGGGCCACCTTGTTTTTGGCCACTTTGACCTTGACCCTCGCGCCGATTATGTCCTCGCCTTTTTTTATGGATCCTATTCTTCTGATGTCCAGACGGACGGACGAATAAAATTTGAGCGCCCTGCCTCCCGGTGTTGTTGTCGTGCCGCCGAAGCCGAAAGTCATGCCTATCTTTTCTCTTATCTGATTTATGAAAACCGCCGCTGTCCTGGACTTGGATATGGCCGAAGCCAGACGCCTAAGGCTCTGCGACATGAGGCGCGCCTGAAGCCCCACCGTCGGTGCGCCTATATCCCCTTCAAGCTCGGCTTTGGGCACAAGAGCCGCCACCGAATCCAGAACGATGATATCGATGGATCCGCTCCTTATCAAAGTGTCTATTATCTGTAAGGCCTGCTCACCGGAATCCGGCTGCGAAATAAGGAGCTCTTTGATGTTAACGCCTATTTTTTCCGCGTAATCCGGATCCATCGCGTGTTCGGCGTCAACGAAAGCCGCCGTTCCGCCGGCCTCCTGGACATTGGCTATTATCTGCAGAGCCAGAGTGGTCTTGCCGCCGCCCTCGGGCCCGTAAATTTCGGTGATGCGGCCGCAGGGGATACCGCCTATACCGAGCGCGATATCAAGCGACATAGCCCTTGTGGGAATAGCCGTCACCTTGCCGAAAAATTTTTCATCGCCCAGCCTCATTATGGAACCCTTGCCGAACTTCTTCTCAATTTCAGCGAGCGCCACATCTAAACTTTTCTGTTTTTCATCTTTTGACATTTTGTCCTCCGATTATTTTTTCACGACACCCGCGCTCACATCAAACACTTTCAGTTTTTTTGGCCTCTATAAAGGCCGCCTCCGGAAATATGGTGACAATTTCGTTCTTGTTAAGATTGAGGAACTTGACGCGGTAAGACCATTTCGCTCCGCTGATGGAATCTATCTCCGCGTCGGTGACAGGAATAAACTGCCTCACGGGGGAATTGACGAAATCCGACACCCTGCCTCCGGGCGGCACAAACACTTTGCCTTTTATCTTGCAATTACCGAGATAGATTATAACGCTGATCTCATCTCTGTCCGGCTTGTCTATCTCCCTTTCCATACCCTATTTTTAGAAATTAAACGGCTTTTTTGCAATAGCGCGTTACTTTAGCGCGTTACTTCAGAGCAAGGAGATTATGTATCTGCGGGAGCATCCGCACTTTCGGGTAAAAGCGCTGAATACGCCCTGCAAAAAGAACGGCCTTCTTCAGGGCTTTTTTATCGATCTTTTTTTCTGCGCTCACAGGCTGCAGCACAATAGTTGAATTGGCGAATTGAGCGAGGAAACGGCTGGCTTTGATAACATCTTCAAATTTTACCGCGGCGGTGATGACGATTTTCAGCGTAAAAGGCCGGGCACTTATGCTCCGTATGAATTTTCTGACGGGAGGAGTAAGGGGAAGCTCGGCATGAAAAGAAATGTGCTCAAAAACTCCCGGTTCGGCGAGGAGATTTGAACCGGCGGTCTCTATAAAAACCTGCCTTGCGGAATGTTTTCCCGACTTGATTTCAGACAGAAGCGCGCTGAGGAATTCGCCCTGCAGCGTCGGCTCTCCTCCCGTTATCACAACAGGCGCAGGGCCTTTGATGCGCGAGGCCGCATCTTCAGCAGTCATTAATGTCCCGCCGGTTTTGGCGTAAAGCGTATCACAATAAGAACAGTCTTTATCGCACCCGGAAAATCTCACAAACCAGCACGGAAGACCGGCATAAATACCCTCCCCCTGAATTGAAAAAAATATCTCGGCTATTCGGCCTTTTACGCTTTTGCTGTTTCTCAATTCTTTAATTGGCCTGCCCCGTTCCGGCAAAGAGCAGGGTCTTCCATCCCCGCCTGCCTAAAACCCTTTGCTCTGAGCAGGCAGGAATCGCACTTTCCGCAGGGAATCCGTCCGCCCTCATAGCAGGACCATGTGTGCCGGAGCGGCACTTTGAGCCTCCGGGCGAGCAGCACTATCTCTTTTTTGCTTTTGTTGAGAAGCGGGGTTTTAATAGACACTTTGCCGAGAGACGCCTGTTTTAAAAGTTTATTAAACTCGTCATAGTAAGCCGGCCGGCAATCCGGATAACCGGAAAAATCCACAGCGTTTGCGCCTATGACGATATAATCCATTTTTGCCGCTTCACAGAAAGACAGCGCGTACGAGATGAATATCGTGTTTCTGCCGGGGACATAAGTTGACGGAATTTTTTTGGAAGACACCTTGCCGGGAGGGATGTGCCCGGCGCGGCCGAGAAGACTTGACCCTCCCCATGGGAGTTTTATGTCAACAATCGTGAAGGGCCTCCCTGCGCACCCGGCTATATTTACCGCTTTTCTGATCTCTGCGCTGTGACGCTGATCATATGAAAAAATAAGACAATGGGTTTCATAACCGCGCTTTATTGCCCAGTAAAGAATGGTTGACGAATCCAGCCCGCCGGACAGGAGCACGGCCGCTTTGCGTTTTTTCATTTCCGGGAATAAGACGCTATATTATTGTCCGTTTCCGAGATCTTTATTGCCTCCAGGCGCACGCCGGCAGGCAGGAGCGCCGCCAATTTTTTAAAGATATAGCGCGCTATATTCTCGGATGTGGGATTGAGCTTTTTGAAATCCTGCAGGTCATTTAGGAGAGAATGGTCGAGAGGCGAGATAACCCGCTTCAGATGCTCTTTTAAGTCTTTGAAATCCATAACCATGGCGTTTTTAAGTTTTACGCCCGACACTTCCGCCGTCACGCCCCAGTTATGGCCGTGAAGATTTTCGCACTTACCCTTATAACCCCTGAGATAATGAGCCGAAGAGAAATGATCTTTTACAAAAATTCTGTACACAGTTGAGCCCTCCCTGCGGACACTTTCATTATTTCTTTTGCCATTTTAACAAAATGCCCGGGGTCGTCGCTGACATAAAAAGAACTCTTCCCTGTGCCCGTGCAAATCCGGACACTTCCGGAGATCGCCTCAGCCAGCGATGAAGAATCCACGAGGCGCGTTTTCGGCCCCATGAAATCAGCGATTTCTCTTCTGAGTATGGGATAATGCGTGCAGCCCATTATCAGCGCTTCCGGGCGCATGCGGCGGATCGGGGCAAGATATATTCCGGCGACTTTTTCCGCGACATCCGTTCCTGACCAGCCCTCCTCCACCAGAGGCACGAAAAGAGGGGCCGGCAGGGATTTCACTCTGATCTTTTTGTTTATTTTCTTCAGCTGTTTTTCGTACACCCCGCTTTTTATCGTGAGTTTCGTCCCGATAACGGCCACGCGCGAAAAAACCGCCGCATGCTCAACCGCCGCGGCGATAACTCCGTGAACAGGGACAGGGCAGTTTCTGGAAATACTCTCAAGCGCCACAGCGGATGCCGTGTTGCAGGCGCACACTATCAGGTCCGCCTTTTTCCTGAGAAGAAAAGACACGATTTTTTCCGTGTAGGCGATGATGGTCTTCCCTGATTTGCCGCCGTAGGGCACATGAGCGGTGTCGGCGTAATAAATAAAATCACAGAAGGGGTATTTTTTTTGGAGAGTTCTATAGACTGTCAGACCGCCTATACCGGAATCAAACACGCCTATTCTGGTTCTCCGGACGGGTACGGAACACTTTTTGGGGGTCATGCTGTTTTCAGGATTTATATTTGGACAGCTCTCTGTATATAGCTTCCTTCTTCGCTGTTATTGACGTTAACCTATTCTCTATGTCGCTCTCAAAAGCGTTTTTGTTTTTGAGGAGTTTTTCAAGTTCCTGCAGTTCGTCACCGAGACGCCTTGAGTTATCGCGCGATGTCCTGACGGTGCCGGAAAAATTTTCCAGAAGCCTGTTGATGGCCCCCGCAAGGGGCAGAAACTCATCTTTCTCGCGGAGAACAAGCCTTTTGGATATATCGCCCTCGTCCATAAGGCTGATGAGCGAGGCCATCCTGTTCACAGGCCCGACGATCCTGTGGGAGAAGAGAATCCCTGCCGCCGCGGCTACTATGATAAGCGCTATCACCCCCGCCCAGTAAGGCAGCAGCAGGCCTCTTGCCACATCCATGGAAATTGACTTTGTCACGGCTTCGGAAAGCCTGGATGAGAGCAGAGGATAGGCCAGAGTGAAGGTTAAAACGGATATCGCAGCGGCCACGCTTATCATGGCCGCTATGATATAGGCCGTGTACCTTAGCTGATAATTCTTGTGCGTAAAAAAATGCTTTCTCTCGTATAAAGGCATCAGTCGCCTGTATAAATTTTTTCCGTAAAACTTTTATCGCCTATTTTAATTCTCACCCTGAAATTATTTTTTATGAGCGAGCCGTCATCCGTTTTGCCCTTCCACGGTATCTCAAAAACACCGGTATCGTGTTCCTTATTATTCAGTATTTCCGCGCTCTGACGGGAAGACGCCGCGGTGATAACAACAGGGGAGATTTCCTTCACCCTGTATTTTATGATGAGCGTGTCAGAGCCCGGGTTAAAGATTTTGGGCTCAACACTGAATATTCTCCTGGTGGCGGCTTTCCCCTGCCAATCCGCGACCATACCGGAAAGAAGCGGGAAATTAAAAAAATTCAGCGCTATTATAACAACAGCCATAGGCACGGCTACAGCGGCGGCTTTTCTTTCCTTCTTCATGGCCCATGCGGCGATGCCGAAACAAATACCCACTCCGGCAAAAACATAAGGATATATGAAAAAACTCAGGAAAACTGAGCCCGCGCACAAAATGTCCAGTACAGACGCGGGAGAGGATTCCTTTTGGATCACGATACGTTCAGCCAGATAGGGATTTTCTTCGGAAAAGACAACGCTCTCCCTCAAGAGCCTTATGCCGTTTTTTACATCTTCCATCAGAAGAAGTTTCTTCGCGCTTTCAAGCATCAGCGCCAAATTGCCCGAGTCAACAGCGCCGCGTGCGGCCCTGGTCTCTCTATTGATATCCTCGCGTGAAGCCGAAAAAGATGTCTGCTCCGTTTTCGGGCTTTCCGCCTCTTTTGAATGCACAATTTCCCTTATAAGGCCCTGAGTCCTCAAATCTGTCGGGAAAACTCTCCTTAAAAATGTCGCTATTTCCAGGGCTCTGGCAAAATCCTTTTTGCCTATGCACGCTAGGCACTCATTCTTTTTCTCATTATACACCTCATTCAGCAGCTGTTGAATGGCAATGCCTATACTGCCTTCCGTTATTATGGGAAGCTGCGGGGGTGACACCTTTCTCTTTTTCCAGCCGGACAAACTTTTTATTTTGTCGAGCATATCCTCATCGCTCAAATCCCTGTTGAAACAGCCCGCTATTCCCAGAAGCTCTGCGACTTTAGGCGTGGGATGCAGCTTTGTGAGTATGACGAGTGGCGATTCAAGGCATTTTTCCTTTAAGCCCGCGGCGAAATTGATCCCGTCAATGGAAGAAAACACCATCTCGCTGACGACAACATCCGGCTTTTTTTTCAGGATTTCGTCAATCGCCTCTTCCGGCGACTCGAAAAGCGTCACAATGTAATCGCTTTCAATAACACCCTTGAGCTTAGCGGCAAAATCCTTATCTTCCGCGATAATATAGGCCGTTTCTTTTACCATGTGTGTATCCCCTCGCCCTTTGTGTCTAATTCCTCGCAATTGACATACCATGTTCCCAAATCTACATAATAAACCCACGCCGCCTGAGATCCTATAGTATCCCTCGTATCGTAATGGAGTGTGATGCCGTCAACCGCCGTCGCGACATCGTTTTTCCCCTCATTGGGTATGAGTTGCCCTGTCTTCAGCGCGGGAATCGCGCTCACATATTTGGGAACAAGAGCGCCGCAGCCGGGGTCAACAACAGAAATATAAGCCCAATCCGCGATGCCGGCATTCTGATAAGGCCAAATGCCGTAGTGATCCGCGTAATAAATGGAGACCACCGATCTCAGAACGCCGAGATTGCTTTTTGTGACGGCTTCATTGGCCTTCCGCATCATATCTGCAAATTTGGGCACCGCTACAGCCGACAGCAGGCCGACGATAGTGACAACTATCATCAGCTCGATCAGTGTAAAAGCTTTATTCGATCTCATATTCCTGCTCCGAAATTTTGTAATCCGCGCGGATCCTTATCCTTTTGCCGGTAGACGCGGCCAGGGCATCTATGGCGTCTTCCGTGAACATATCCGCGACAGTCGGATGCACAAAAACATTCACCGACACGGCTTTTAGATTCTTCCTGTTTTTCATCAAATGCCTCTTTATCCTTATGAGCATCGTCAGGGGCGATAACACGCGGCCGCTCCCGTCGCAGTGTGAACACTTGACGCTCACCTTTTCAAGGATATTATCCTCCAGCCTCTGTCTTGTTATTTCCACAAGGCCCAGCCGGTTCAGCGGCAGAATATCGATCTTGGCCCTGTCAAACGAGGCCGCCTCTTGCATTATGTCATAAATTTCCTTTCTGTGTAAAGACTTTTCCATATCAATAAGGTCGCAGACGATTATCCCGCCTATATTCCTGAGCCTTATCTGCCTCATTATTTCTTTCGCCGCCTCTTTGTTGGTCCAAAAAGACGTGTCTTCAACCGAGCCCTTCTTCTTGAATCCCTTGCTGTTGACATCCACGGCCGTGAGAGCCTCGGTGGACTGGATCACTATCTCGCCTCCGGAGGCGAGCGCCACAGAAGGCTTGGTTAATTCCCTGATGACTTTTTCAATACCATACATTTCAAAGAGGCTCCGATTGTCTTTCTCGTCGCTTGTGAGAAACGCTTTTTTATCCGGGGCGATCTGCTTCAGATATTTTTTCGCCTTTTCCAGTTCCTCGATCGGCTCGACATAAACGGCATCTGTTTTATCATTGAGCATTTCTCTTAAAATTTTCGGGGTAAAATCCTGCATGCAGTATATCTGCCCTGTTTTTATATCACTGATTTTTTCCTTTTCTATATCCCGCCATATCGAAGCGGCAAATTCCCCGTCGCTCTTTATTTCTTCTTCCGTTCTGCCGGATGCCTGAGTCCTGGCTATCCAGGCGCCGCCGTGGACGGATTTAAGTTCCTCCATTATTTTTTTCAGACGGAACCTCTCTTTTCTGTCTGTAATATTTTTTGAAACGCCGCCGCGGGTTGAATTGGGCATGAAGATAAGGAAGCGGCCGGGAACGGATATGTAACCGGTCAGGCGCGCGGGCTTGGTCTTGATCTCATCTTTCGCTATCTGAACGAAAAGCCTCTCCCCTTTTTTTATTGCTTCCGGATAATCCGAAAAAGGGAGAAAACAGTTCCTTCCAATACCTATGTCGACGAAAGCGGCGTGAATGGCGTTGTTGATGCCGGAGGCAAGACCATAATATATGTCGCCTATCCTGGAAGGTTCTTCCTTCCTCTCGATAATGAGTTCCTGCACCTCGTGCCCGCGCAGATACGCGGCGCGCTTTTCATCCGCGTCAACTTCTATGAGTATAATATTCTTAACTTCTTGTCTTCGCATGCCTCCTTTTTAGCAAAAAAACGCGCTTATGGCAAAATGTATCATTATTTTCTACAATACTTTTCGATGATTCAAGCGGGCAATTAGCTCAGCTGGTGAGAGCGCTGCCCTTACAAGGCAGAGGCCGCAGGTTCGAATCCTGCATTGCCCAATTAAGTATGCTGAGCAAGCCAACTGCTTGGCTTGCGTCGGGATTCGAAGACCGCAGCGATGCGCGAGTTTTCCTGAGCGAAGTCGAAGG